>JAGCXJ010000159.1 GCA_017961385.1 Lachnospiraceae bacterium | reverse complement strand
TGAAATTATACTAGATAAGAGGATACTTATCTGTGAGTTCCTTAACGATAGCTCTTGCTTCGCTAAACTTTTCTTATCCGCCTTAAACTAACAAAGATAAAGCCTCAGCTATACTGTCCATATCCTCTGTGTTCATGCCGCGTGATGTTACAGCAGGTGTTCCGAGTCTGATGCCTGAAGTTACAAATGCCTTCTGAGGATCATTGGGAACAGTGTTCTTGTTTGCTGTGATATGTGCAGCATCAAGAAGCTTTTCAACAGCCTTTCCTGTAAGTCCCTGAGGACGAAGGTCAAGCAGCATGAGGTGGTTGTCAGTTCCGCCTGAAACAATGCTTAATCCTCTCTTCATAAGACCGTTGGCAAGAGCCTGTGCATTGTCTATGATGTTCTTTCCGTATTCCTTGAACTCAGGTGAAAGAGCCTCCTTGAAGCATACAGCCTTTGCTGCGATCACATGCATGAGAGGGCCACCCTGGATGCCGGGGAATATAGCCTTGTTGAAGTTATACTTGTCAGCTGTCTCCTGGTTGCACATGATCATGCCGCCACGAGGTCCGCGAAGAGTCTTATGTGTTGTTGTTGTAACAACATCTGCATAAGGGAAGGGACTCTCATGATAGCCTGAAGCAACAAGTCCTGCGATATGTGCGATATCTACCATCATTACAGCACCGACTTCATCACATATCTCTCTGAACTTCTTGAAATCTATCTTACGAGCATAAGCGGAAGCACCGCAGACGATCATCTTGGGCTTGCACTCCTTGGCGATACGTCTTACTTCCTCATAATCTATAAATCCGTTGTCATCAACACCGTCAGGTACGCAGTTGAAATACTTACCTGACATATTTACCGGTGAACCGTGTGAAAGGTGTCCGCCGTGATCGAGATTCATGCCCATGAATGTATCGCCGGGCTCCATAACTGCAAAGAATACAGCCATGTTTGCCTGAGCGCCTGAATGAGGCTGAACATTGACATAATCACAGTTAAAGAGCTTTTTTGCTCTTTCTCTTGCGAGATCTTCAACTACATCCACGCATTCACATCCGCCGTAATATCTCTTACCCGGATAACCTTCAGCATATTTATTTGTTAATGGGCTTCCCATAGCAGCCATGACTGCCTTGCTTACCCAGTTTTCTGACGCAATAAGTTCAATGTGACTGTTCTGTCTTGCCTGCTCATCCACTATGGCCTGAGCTATTTCAGGATCAACAGCTTTTACTTCTTCTAAAGAATACATATCTCTCCGCCTTTCTTAGCAAATGCTTCTATAATAAATCATGCTCGACTATTATAGCACACGAAATGCGATGTGAAAATACGCTAAAACCTATTTACTGGAATTTTTTTATTTGATATTATTACGAATAGATGAAATTTTGAAGGATGGCCTGATATGTACCATGTGATAGTCAATCCCAATGCCCGTTCCGGAAGGGGACGCAAGAACTGGGAGATCATTAGAAACATACTGGAAACGAATAACATCGAATACGAAGTGTTTTTTTCTCAGAAACACGGCGATGCTACCGTGCATGCAAAAGAGCTGTATGAGAATAACAGCTATCTGAATCTTTTGGTATGCGGCGGTGACGGTACCCTTAACGAAGTTGTCCAGGGACTTCCTTCATTTGATAATGTCACGATAAGCACAGTACCCATCGGTTCGAGCAACGACCTAGCTCTCGCTCTGGGTATCTCTTTCAATCCCGCCGAAGCGGTATGGCATCTTTTAAACAAGCCTACTATATTATATATGGATGCGGGAACGGTTCATTTTGAGAACAGTCTGGTAAGAGACGGGCAGATGACGATACCCGACAGACACTTTTTAGTCAGCACAGGCATCGGCTATGATGCTGCGGTATGCGAGGAAGCTCTTTCCTCAGGTATAAAGAATTTTCTTAACCGGATAGGACTCGGAAAGCTGTCATATCTTCTTATCTGCCTAAAGCAGCTTCTCTCATTCAAATATACGGATGCGGAACTCACTCTTGAAGAAAACGGTGAGACCATATCCATTGAAAAGCTGATATTCATAGGCGGAATGAACAATAAATTCGAGGGCGGCGGCTTCATGTTTGCGCCCGAAGCATCAAATCATGACGGTCTGATCGATCTCTGCGCAGTATCAGGCGTGAGCAAGCGCAACATAATCAAGCTCCTTCCCACTGCTCACAACGGCGGGCATGTAGGAAAAGACGGTATAAACATATACCGCGCTCACCAGTATACAGTACGCAGTTCATCTCCCTTGTGGGTGCATACCGACGGTGAAGTTGAGACAAAAGCCGATTTCATCTCGGTATCATGTGAAAAGGAAGCGATCAAGTTCATCTACTGATCACACTATCTTAAACGTGTGGTCTCAAATCTGCGTCTTGTATCAACACAGGTCTTTAACTGACGATACATATCCTCGATCTCGCTGTCTTCTATCGTAACATCCAAAGACATAGCCATGATCGCTATCTGATCTTTTGTTATCCTGTGGTGCAGTCCGCCAAGAATCGTAAATTTCTCTTCAAAATCCTCAGTCTCAAGAAACTGCATTACCATCGGATCTATATCGGGGCTCTCCTGAGCCTTTAGCTCTTCGAATCTGTATTCCTGCTCTGCATCGGGATATTTGATCCTGTCCACTTTTGAAACAAATGAATCGTATGGTCTGACATAGGTATCTCCATCTCCGTAGAGAGCCTGATAGACCACCATCTTCTCTCCGGTCTCTGAATGAATCGCTATAGCTTTTACCTCATAGAGATTTCCTTTAAAATGTCTGTATACGCTTCCTATCTTCGGTTCCATAAATATCCCTTTCCAAGCTTTATCAGTATTCTATATATCTGACCGCCATCGATGTTTTTCTTCCGTCAACAGCGATATCATTCTCGGTGAGCATATCGGCAAGTTCTGCCCTTTGTGTCTCATCCATCCTATCTATACGTCTGTGATGCACTGACAGAATGTAGTCAAGCCCGCCATCCTCATTGACCTGTTTTGTGAGTGAAAGACCTGCATTTGAAAACCCGTTATCGTTAAGCCTGTCTCTTACATCAGACAGATATTCACTCTCTATCTGTTTGTAATACTCTCCCGTTATATCAGGTATCCTGCTTGATCTTCCGTTTGCCTTTATCCCTGTGGCAAGAACAAATGTCATCAAAAGTATCAGTGTTACTGCTATATAAGATTTATTATCCATATCATACCTCCGCAAGTGCTCTGACTATGCTTTCAGTATGAAGGAGTATCGGTACGGTTTATCGTACTTTTAGGAGCTGTATTCGATTATCAGAAGTTCAACGCTAAGTTCGGGGAGCATTCCCTTTATCTTTACGTTCTCATCTGCCGCTGCACATGAATCGAGGGCTCTTCTTAACGTCTTTTTGCTGAAGTTTTTCAGCTGTCTTTCATATTTCTGTTCGGCAAACGAAGGAATTCCCAAAGTGTCCGCGATACGCTTTCCGTAGCTGCCGCCTTCAAGCAGTTCGCTTATCTGAAGCATCATATTGAACTGTCTTGTTATGAGCGCCAGTATCCCGAAGGGAGTCTCCTTATGAGCCAAAAGGTCATGATACATCTCAAGAGCCGCACTCTGCTTCTTCTCAGCCATGGCCGATATCATGTCAAATACTTTTGAGCTCGTGCTGACAGTCACGATATCCTCCACATCGGTCGTTGAGATCGAAGCCTTATTCATCGTATATGAAAACAGTTTCTCAAGCTCGGTGCTGATAGTTGTCATATCGGTACCGGTCCTCTCAAGAAGGATGTCAAGAGCTCTGATGTCGATGCTCTTTCCTTCCTTTTTGATCTTTCCGAGGATCCATTTTCGTAACGTCTCCTCCTGCTGCTTCACAAACTCTACCGCTCTGCCTGCATTAGTTACCACCTTAAAGAGCCTGCTTCTTTTATCAACATTTGATTCATTAAGGATCATGACAGTATCCGGTGCACTTTCTGCAAGGTAATCGGCAAGCTGTTCCCCGCCGCTCTTTAAAAGTCCGCTGTCTTCTATATAGATGACTCTCTTGTCAGCAAAAAAAGGCATTGTCTCTGCCTGGTCGATGACTTCTCCGATGTTTATATCCTTGCCCTCGTAGCGATTAAAGTTCATGGTATCGCCTTCAGCGACAAGCGCTTTAAGCAGCTTATCCTTGTACTGTTTACGCAGATAATCCTCATCTCCGTACAAAAGATAACAGCGTTTGAATGTTCTGTTTTCTATATCCTGAGCAAGCTGCTGCATGTTTGGTTTGTCATCTCCTTTTTTCTAGACAATTTTATCATAAGTGGGTACAATAGAAAAGCTGAGGTTTTGGACAGAGGTTCTCTACATATGAGTACAGAAATGGAACATAACAACAAAACTGCATTTTTTATGGGCATAAAGCATGGCGTTCCGATCGCGATGGGATACTTTGCCGTAGCTTTTACTTTAGGCATCGTTGCCAAGAAGGCTGGCGTTACTGCACTTCAGTCAATGATAGTATCAGCAACCAATTCAGCCAGCGCAGGTGAATATGTCGGATTCACTCTGATCGGAGTAAATGCCGCATATCTTGAACTGGCTGTAATGACTCTTGTCGCAAATGCGAGATACATCCTGTTAAGCTGTGCACTTTCTCAGAAGTTTTCAGATAAGATGCGCACCATACACCGCTTTTTACTAGGATGGTTTATAACCGATGAGATCTTCGGGATCAGTGTTTCCGTTCCCGGAAAGCTCAATCCCTTCTATACATACGGCGCTGCTGCCATTTCTATCCCCGCATGGTCAATAGGAACATATCTGGGAGTAGTAATGGGAAATCTGCTTCCCGAAAACGTAGTAAGCGCATTAAGTGTGGGACTGTACGGAATGTTCATAGCAATAATCATCCCGCCTGCAAAGAAGGATAAGATCATAGCTTGCCTTGTTGTCATATCGATGCTTGTAAGCTATCTTTCATCAAGGCTTCCTGCTGTTGCAAAAGTTTCATCGGGGACCAGGATAATACTTATAACAGTTATCATATCATCAGTCGCCGCGATCCTTTTCCCGGTAAAAGATGATAAAAAGGAGGCCGCATGACACACAATATCTACATATACATGTTCATAATGGCCGCCGTTACATATACGATCAGAGTTCTTCCCCTTACACTGATAAGGAGGGAGATCACAAATACATTTATCAGGTCGTTTCTTTACTACGTGCCCTATGTGACACTGGCTGCAATGACATTTCCCGCGATGATGGATGCTACGGCATCACCGGCTGCAGGAGCAATAGCCTTTGTTTTTGCGATCATCCTGGCATGGCGCGGAGCAAGTCTTTTTGCCGTTTCGGTAATGGCCTGTCTTATGGTATTCATCGTTGAACTTATGCCTTTTATTCATTAAAAAAGCGAGCATCATCTGATGCCCGCTTTCATCATTCTTATTAGCAGATCTCTCTGATCCAGCCTTTGGGAGCTTCGATCCTTCCCATCTGAATTCCTGTGAGTGTATCGTAAAGCTTCTTTGTTACAGGTCCCATCTCGTTCATGCCTGAAGGGAAGCAGATCTCGTTTCCGTGATCGACAACCTTGCCGACAGGCGAGATGACAGCTGCTGTACCGCACAGACCGCATTCAGCCATATCCTTGAGTTCATCAAAGTAAACTTCTCTCTCCTCGGCTTCAAGTCCAAGATAATCCTTTGCAACCTGTACAAGAGATCTTCTCGTGATGGAAGGAAGTATGCTTCCTGACTTGGGAGTTACGACCTTGCCGTCCTTTGTAACAAACAGGAAGTTTGCTCCGCCTGTCTCCTCAACCTTTGTACGTGTCTTGGGATCAAGATACATGTTCTCATCAAAGCCTTCCTTGTGAGCAGTTACTATAGCATGCAGACTCATAGCGTAGTTAAGACCGGCTTTTATCATTCCTGTGCCGTTCGGTGCTGCTCTGTCGAAGTCTGAAACCTTTATTGTAAGAGGCTTTGCGCCGCCCTTGAAGTAAGGTCCTACAGGTGTTGCAAATACTCTGAACTGATAATCGTCAGCAGGCTTAACACCTATAACGGGGTTGATACCGAACATATACGGTCTTAAGTAAAGAGTTGCTCCTGAACCATACGGAGGTACCCATGCGGCATTCGCACTTACTACCTTATCTATAGCATCAAGAAATCTTTCCTTAGGGAAGATCGGCATCTCAAGACGTGCTGCAGAATCCATCATTCTCTCAGCATTCAGATCAGGTCTGAATGTGACGATCTTTCCGTCCTCTGTAGTATATGCCTTAAGACCTTCAAAAATAGTCTGCGCATACTGCAAAACTCCGGCGCACTCACTCATCGTGATCTGATCATCCTCGGTCACGACACCTGCATCCCATGCTCCGTTTGTGTAGTTTGAAACGTAACGATAGTCAGTTTTTACGTAACCGAAGCCCAAATTGCCCCAGTCCAGATTCTTTTTCTCCATAATTATTTCCCTTCTTTCATATTTTTAGGATTTAACTATTACATTCTAAACCTTAATTTTATCCTTGTAAAGTATCGATTATTGTTTGAAAATTCTTGTGAAATACGCTAATTGGGTGTAAGATTTAAGTAGATATGTGTTTTTATAGCTATTGACTTGATTTTACGATAATGTAAGGGAGACCACATGCTTGTAACACTTATTCCACTATTCGATGAGAGCATGTCAGTGCGTGCTTATTCAATATCGAGCCAGAAAAAGAATTCTTTTTTGGATCCTACTGTAATGAATACATCCGCGATGTTCGATGCGGTCAACAATCCGGGCTTTGAAGTCATAAACAGTCTGGGAATGGACACTCTGTCAAAGGACTGTGAACTGTTCGTACCTATCACGAGTGTTTCGCTGTTTTCAGATATAAGCGAACAGTGCGATGCTGAGCACAGTCGTATGGTGCTTGTCATTGACAATTCGGTAGAGCCTGAGTTTCAGTTTGTAGAACGTATAATGCTGCTCAGGGATCAGGGATACAAATTCGCCATCCGCGGTCTTGATGTAAATGACTTTGAACCCTACAAGCCTATCCTGAGGCTTATGGACTATATCCTTCTAAATCACAAGAAGATAGTCATTTCAAAAGCAAAGATCTACTTCAGTCAGATATATCCCAAGATCAAGCTGATCGCCAGCGATCTTGACAGCCTCGGCATGTTTGACAGTCTGAAGATAGAAGGCGGCTATTATCTGTTTGAGGGAGCATTCTACCGTATGCCCATAACAAAGGGCAATACAACGGTATCTCCTTTAAAACTCAACTATATATCTCTGTTAAACCTAGTTAACAGCGAAGACTTCGAGCTTACTGAAGCAGCCGACATCATCGGCAGAGATACGGCTCTTATCATCTCTCTGTTAAAGATGGTAAATAAAGTAAGTCATTCGGCAACAGAGATAACCTCTATAAGACACGCGGCAGCGATGTTGGGACAGAAAGAACTGAAAAAATGGATAACAACAGCCATAACTCAGCAGCTGTGTTCCGACAGACCGAGCGAGATAATGCGTCTTTCACTTTTAAGAGCAAAATTTGCAGAGAATGTTTCCGGTCAGTTTGAACTCGGCGTATTCGGTCCTGAGCTGTTTTTGATGGGTCTTTTCTCGGTAGTTGATATAATACTTAACAAGCCCATGGAAGAAGCGCTTGCTCTTTTAAAGGTTTCAAAGAATATAAGCAGGGCTTTAGTCAGCCATGACGGACCCTTTGTTGATGTTCTTGAATTCATCCAGGTATACGAAGCAGGCGACTGGCAGGAAGTATCAAGGATCCTTTTGATAAACGATATGTCAATGGATGCGGTATATGAGGCATACCTCGGATCTCTTGAATGGTACAGAGATCTGTTCCACAGCATAGAAGAATCATAAAATGATAAAGGAGAAGACATTTGGTCTTCTCCTTTTTTGTGTCAGTTTCTAGAAAAATCTTGTGATCTCATCGGGAGTCTTGCGCTTTGGCTTTTGAACATCGTTTTCACGAACACCTATCGCTATAACGGCTACAACCTCCTGAGATTCGGGTATATCAAACTCAGCCTTTATCTTGTCTGCATCTCTGATACCCATGATGAGTGAATCATAGCCTGTCTCTCTTGCCTTTAGTACAAGGTTTTCATTCTGAAGACCGAGATCGTAAACACCCCACTTGTCTCCGAGTTCGTTTGTAGCAGATCCGTCTCTCTCAAATCCGGAACGCTTGGTCTCATATGTCGTGATGATAAGTGCTACAGCATTGGCACAGCTGTTAGCATTGAACTCAGGCAGGCACTGATTCCTGATGAAGTTGATCTTATCCTCGCTCATAGCCACATAGTAACGGCCTGTCTGAGAATTCTTCCATGTAGGCGCCTGAATAGCAGCATCTATCATGACCTTGATCTGGTCCTCGCTTATCCTCATACCGCTCTTATAGTTTCTTATGCTTCTTCTGCTTTCGAGTAATTGTGCAAATTCCATGGTAACCCTCCGTTTCTTTTATTAGTTACTGCGTCTATTATAGCACAGATCACATCAGCTTAGCATCCTTAAGAGTGCAATACATGTTCTCGCCTTCCATGTAAGTCTCGAATCTGCCTATAACAGTGACAGTCTCCTGAGACTCAGGATAAGTACTCTCATCCTCAAGGACAAATTCTATTCCCTGTGCACAGCAGGCCGTGGCATCCTGGATTATGCAGAAATAGTACTGTTTACCTGTACTCTCATCATACATCGTATCATAGATACCCTGCATCTTTACTGTCTTTCCGACATACTCGTTTGGAACGGTCATCATGTTGTAGACTTCAGCATAGACCATGCTGCTTGAAAGCACGGTCAGATCCACATCTATACCGTCATGCGTCATAGCCTCTCTTTCGGCTTCAAGTATCGATACGGTCGGCTCAGGTATGATCACTTCTGGTGAAGGACTGGGATCAGGAATGCTTTCACTGTCTTCTTCAGCCATCTTTTCATTAAGCACATCATCCACCGTAGTCTGTGAATAATTGCCTGTTCTTGCGGCTGCAGGATCTTCACTCATTGCGCATGAGCAGATGATCAGACTAAGAACCATGCATATCAAAACACTTATATATCTTTTCATTTTTCAACACCGAGTATAGAGCCAGTCAGGCTGCATACAGCAAAAGCAGCCACATCAACCGCTACTATTGTCGATCCGACAGGCGTACCTGCAAGGATCGATATTATCATACCTCCAAAAGCGCAGACTACCGATATGACGGCAGCGCATACAGTCACGCTTTTGAAATTCTTGAACACCCTCATGGCAGAAAGAGCCGGAAATATCACAAGTGCCGATATGAGGAGCGAACCCACAAGGTTCATCGCAAGCACTATGATTATCGCTATCACAACCGCTATGAGAAGATTGTATCCGTCAGCTTTTGTTCCGATCGCCTTTGCAAAATTCTCATCAAAAGTCACGGCAAATATCTTATTGTAAAAAACTATGAAGATCACGACTACCGCTACCGACAGTACTACGCACAGCCAGACCTCAAACGAAGTCAGTGTAAGAATAGATGTCGAGCCAAAAAGCGTCGAGCATACATCTCCCGAAAGGTTTGATGATGCTGAAAAGATATTCATTATCAGATATCCGAATGCAAGCGCGCCTACAGATATCATAGCTATAGCCGCATCTCCCTTTATCCTGGTATTCTGACCTGTCCTTAAGAGCAGGATCGCACATACCACGGTTATCGGCAGTATGAGTATCATCTTGTTTGTAAGGCTTAATACACTTGCAATAGCCATTCCTCCGAATGCCACATGTGAAAGTCCGTCTCCTATAAAAGAAAATCTCTTAAGTACAAGAGTCACTCCGAGCAAAGATGAACTCAAAGCAATAAGCACACCCACTATGAGTGCGTATACTACAAATCTATGCTGCAGATATACAGACAGAGTCTCGATCATTGATTTTCACCGCCTTTCTGCAAAGTTACAAAGCTTTTTCCTATATCACTGTTTATATATTCATCAGTTGTTCCGAAGAACACCCGCTCCCCGATATGCAGTATATGATCAGCATACCTTGTTGCTGCCGATATATCATGACTTATCATGATTATCGTTATGCCTTCTTTGTTAAGTGAAGCGATAAGTTCATACATATCGGCTGTCACCTTCGGGTCAAGTCCCGCTACCGGCTCGTCTAAGAGAAGTATCTTTCTTGTCGCGCAGAGCGCTCTCGCAAGGAGCACTCTCTGCTGCTGTCCACCGGAAAGCTCTCTGTAGCACTGATCGGAAAGATCAGTGATCCCCATCCGTTCCATGTTTTCCATGGCAAGCTTTTTCTCCTGGGCATTATAAAACGGTCTTAAGCCGCATCTTGCCTGAAATCCTGACATCACTATCTCTTTTACGGATGCCGGGAAGTCTCTCTGGACAACTGTCTGCTGCGGCAGATATCCTATCTCGCCGTTTT
>JAGCXJ010000158.1 GCA_017961385.1 Lachnospiraceae bacterium | reverse complement strand
TCTGAAGCCGTCGGTACCGAAGTATTTTCCCATAGATAAAACCGCCTTTTTTTATGATTAAAAATTTTACCATAAAAGTTGTTTTATCAATCAATTTTTTGCGGCAAAGCAAAAGTGGTTTTCTCAAAATGCTACTGTTTATATATGTGTATATAATTTATATTCCTGTATGTTTAATTTTTTTGATGTTGTATAATCTGAAAGGATATTAAAACAAAGGAGATCCATATGAAGAGATTTTTGGGTAAGATGTTTGGAGTATTGCTCTCTGTCGCGAGATTGATGAGCCTTATTCCTGCAACAGTGGTTTCTGCAGAATCTACCGGAATGGAAAAGAGTTTGAGTAGGTTCAGAGTTTTTCTTGATGGTGACATCATTGGCTTGTGTGAGCAGGGTTCTAGTGTTTTTATCGACTTGGATCCTGATGGTGTGGGAGATGGTGATTTTCTTGCTACCGGTGGAGCACAGTCTATTACAATCAGCAAAGGCGAAGAAGGCTACGCTGAAGTTGTGTTTGGCGGAAATAGTAAACCGATATTACTTGCTAACCCCGATGGTTATGATGCAATTTGGTACGAGAAGGGCAAAGGCACGTCAAAAGAAGATCCTATAATCTTTTCTTCCATTTCTCTATTTGAAGCTGTAGAAAGGTTGATAGATAATATCCCTGATGAAACATTGAAAGTTGACGATGAAGACTTAATTGTTGCAGCAAGAGAGGCTTATGACCGTCTTGGAGATCTGGCGGCTGAAATAGATGAAGATCATACCAATAAGCTTTTAAAAGCAGAAGAAACTCTACTGGAGTTGAAGGACAAAAAGGCTGCCCAGGATGTAATCGATGCTATCGAAGCTTTGCCGGAAAATATAACTCTTGATAACGAAGACGATATTGCTAATGCCAGAGCTGCACTTGAAAACCTTACAGAAGATCAGCGTAAATTAGTTCCTGCTGATACGATTGATAAACTCGAGGCTGCTGAGGCTGATTTAGCTGCTTTAAAGGCTGAGCAGGGACCTAGTGAAGAAGATCTTGCAGCTGCTCAAAATGTGACTGATCTGCTTAATCAGCTTCCTGATCCGGAAGAAGTAACTCTCGGTGATGCAGAGAAGATTGCCAATGCGAGACAAGCGGTTAATAAGCTTACAGACGAACAGCGCAGTTTGATCGAGGAAGGTCTTCTTTCTAAGCTTAAGAAAGATGAAGATGCTTTGAAGGCATTACAGGATGAAGCTTCTGATGATGATGAAGATGCTGCTCTTGCCAAAGCAGTTGCTGATAAGATCGCGGCTCTTCCAGAACCTGGTGATGTAACTATCAATGATGAATACGCAATTAATGAAGCGTTTGTTTCCTACAATGATCTGACACCTGATCAGAAGGCTTTGATCAGTGATGAACTGATGGCTAAGCTTAACAGTGATCTTATTGCACTTGATCTTTTACTCATTGATTATTACATGGATATCGGTGAAAAGCTGTTGGCTGATTACGGCAGTGTGATGTCTGCTGACAGAAAGACTGAACTCCAGGAAGCAATGGATAATGCTAAAGATGTATTGAATGCAGATGCTCTTTCCCGTAATGATTTAGAGAATGCAATGCTTGATCTTGTCATTGCTTTGCTTAAGGCAGATGAAGAACTCGAAGGGATCTATACAATCACTGACGATTCAGGTGCCAAGTGGGCTCAGGGTAGCACAACCGGTCTTACATTCAGAATCGTTCAGGAAGGTATAGATGATGATGCATATGAATTCTTTGAAGAAGGCGGCTGCTATATCGAAGTAGACGGTAAGAAAGTTGACTTAAGCAATTTCACATATGTTGAGGGAAGTGTCATCATTACACTTAAGCCTGAGTTCCTTACAACATTGTCAGTTGGTGAACACACGATCACATTCAAGTTCTCCAATTCTTCCGTTACAACAAAGTTCACGGTAGTTGCATCTCAAGCCTCTAACCCTGCTAACGTTCCTGCAACAGGTGAAGTTATCAGCACAACTGCTGTCGCAGGTGCTTCTGTAATTGCACTTGCGGGCGTTACACTCTTCCTTAGAAAGCGATACGCAGTAGAGAAAGACTAATAGGTTTTTACAAAACTAATCGAAAAGAGGTGCATTCTGAAGTGCACCTCTTTTTAGTTGGTATAATGGTGCGCCTGACAGGACTTGAACCTGCACACCTCACGGCACCAGAACCTAAATCTGGCGTGTCTGCCAATTTCACCACAGGCGCATATCGCGGAACATTATAACACTTAGACCAAACAACTTGCAAAAAGCCATGAATGCGATGTAACGAAGCGGTAACAGCACGGAAATATTGGAGTGTTAGAATAACGGAAATTAAGATGGATTATTCTGTTTACCGTTAAGGAGATAAAGACAGTGACTGATAAGAAAAAGCGCAAAGAGAATATCATTACGGCTCTTCTCATCGCAGGAATGTGCGTTGTTGTAGGCGTAACGATCATATTTGTAGTCAAGTTTACCCAGCAGGGGAATAACGATCCGAAGGAGCTTACTGCAGGAATGACCGAAGCTTCCGGAAGCCTTACAGGTGATGCAAACTACGAATTCCTTCCTACTACAGAGACCTCTGCGGCTGATACCACGCAGGAGACGACAGTAACTCCAACACCGCCTGCGACGCCTACACCGACTCCCACACCTGAGCCTTCGCCGACGCCTACGCCCACACCGACACCGGTGCCTGAGAAGCTTACGAGCCTTGCAGGATACGATGCAGGAGACGTTATCAGCAGCGATAAGATCGACAGGGATAATCTCTCACAGTATTTCACGTCGCAGACCATTGAGGAAGGTGACAGTGTTTACAACAGAATCTACGGACAGTCTTATGTCGATAATGACAATATCGGTCTTGACGACCTGAGATATCTGAAAATGCTGCATGTCAATTTTGACGGCAACTATCAGGTCGGAGAGATGATAGTCAACGCGAATGTCGCATCTGAAGTCAT
>JAGCXJ010000157.1 GCA_017961385.1 Lachnospiraceae bacterium | reverse complement strand
TTTCATATGACTGTTCAGGAGTATGTTTATAGACAGCATCTTTAAATTTCTTTCCCATGAATTTCTCGGGAGTTGAATATTCAGCTACACCCCAGCCGTAGGTATTTCCGTTTTTATCTATAGAATACTTAAAATCACTGCTTATCACATAGCACTGCTTCTGCAGTCTGGTTATCATCGTATCAAAGCCTTTTTTGCCGCCTTTGCCATAATGACCGATCTGTTTTAACTGCTTGGACATAACGGGAGCATTTTCATCCAGAAGCTCAAACAGTTCCCTGTCATAGAATGAAGCAAGCCCGTCATCGAATCTGGCATCAAAATCATATCCGTCTCTTCTGTAGTTTGCAAAATCCGGAAACCATTTCGGGCTGATATACATTGCCTTGTTTTTGAGAAACTTGCCGTAGGCGCACTTCATCTCTCTAATTACCGGGCCCTTCCATTCCCATGCATCCCAGAAGCCGTTGTCACCGTCGTTATACCAGCAGCCGCTTGCTATGTGCTCTTCAAGAGAAAATCCTTCTATCTCGTTTGTAAAGAACGGAACAAATCCGACCTCATCTATGAGATCAATGAGTTCCTTCATAGAACCGATCTTAAAATCATCAGAAAAATTCATATCACTGCTCCATAAAATACTGCATGAACTCATACTTTAATCTGCTGCCTTCCATTATCTCGGCAGGAAGCAGTGCTCTAGCTACAAGCTTAAGATCATCAGATTCAATATCTGTCCTTTTTAGATTTGCATAATCTCCGTCTATGCTAACTACTTCGTAATACCAGGTTTCCATATCATTATCCCTCCGCTTTTATTTGAAGTATGTTCTTTTCCATGCTCTTTAAAAGATCATGTGACTCATCTTCGATATGCGACAAGTATGTGACTATCAGACCTTCATCCTTAAGCACGTAGCACTTTTGCTTTAATTTCCCGTTAATTGAAAATCCGTTCCTGTACTTCCATATGAAATATCCGTATCCGCCTTCACGGTTCATCACTCTTACGGATGTAGCCAGATCAACATACTCCTTTGAGACTATCCTTTTACCGTCAAATGTTCCGCCGTTATATAAAAGGATGCCTATCTTGCTAAGATCATGAACCGAAAGCTTCATGGCCGACGCGCCATAGAAATACCCTTCAGGCGATCTGCCATATTCATAGTTTTCAATATTCAGTGGCTTAAACAGCCGCTTTTCAATAAACTCTCCCAGGTCACATCCTATCGCATGCGTAAGGCATACCCCTGCAAGATATGCGCTTATGTTGCTGTAGTTAAACTCTTTTCTATCAGGCTCTACTTGGCTGTTTAATGCAAACTCAAGCCAGTTGTCGCCTTCGGCTCTAAACTCGAATCCGCAGACTGACATCGTAAGCAGTCTCTCAATGTTTATCTTTTTAAATAGATCCAGCTGTTTATCGGATATAAGAGAAGTTTCCTTCTTGGGAAGATAATCCAGCACAGATCTGTTAAGATCTATCAGTCCTTCATCATATGCCATACCGACTGCAACAGATAAAACAGTCTTTGTTGCCGAGTAGATCTCGTGAAGTCCATACGTATCTCCCCATGTATGGATGAGTTCATTTTCCTTATATACCTCTGTCCCAAAGACATTCCATTTATTGTCTGTGATATCATTAACAAATGCTTCAAAATTCATAGGTATCTCTTTGCCCATTCCCTTAATTCATCTTTGGATGCTCTTGCCTTAAATCTCAGGCCTTCTTCAACATCGGCACCCTTTGCGATGTCAGCGATATTTTTCCCCGAATCTCCGATGCCGCTTGTCCCGGATGTGGCAAAGGGTACTATCTTCTTTCCTGTAAAATCATAAGACTGAGCAAATGTATCTATGATCGAAGGTTCACGATACCACCATATCGGAAATCCGATAAATATGACATCATATTTATCCATATCTTCAACATGAGATGCTATATCAGGTCTGGCGAATCTGTCCTTCATCTCAAGCGAGCTTCTGCTCTTTGGATTGATCCAGTTAAGATCAGATCTTGTATATGGTTGTTTGGTCACTATCTCAAAAAGATCAGCACCTATAGAATCCGCCAGATTAGCTGCAAGCTTCTTTGTTGTTCCGCTTGCCGAAAAATATGCTACTAAGCTGTCTGCCATGATAAATCTCCTTTTTACATATTTGGACCGGGTACCTCGGGATAGTTTGCGATCTCAGGGCATAAAGCCTCAAGATATATACCCCACAGAGGTTCTTCACCTGTTATCTCTCCCATTTCGTCAACCAGGCTTTCCTTTGTAAAATCATAAATGTAATGATAATACGTTATTGAATCGCCTTCTTTATGCTCATAGTTTAAAACGACAAGGCCGTTTCCCCTGCAGAAAAGACTGTCAACCTGATCACCCTTCGGAAGATACTTATCAACGATATCAAATCCGCACCAGTACTCAGCTGTCTCAACCGAGATGTCAGTGCCGCCGTACTCATATATCTTTCCATCCTCATCGTTATAAAAGAAGTAATACTTCTTCCATGTATGTCCAAGCCAGTGATCATCAGCAGGATAATACTCCGCATCATAGCAATCATCCACGATGGCAAATCTGTCTTTTTCGTTCTGATCTATAACTATCTCTCCCTTTGCGGAAAAGGGCGTCTCCACCGGCATGCCGTCAGATACGTACCATGCATCTGTTACAAGTGCCGTCACATAGACTTCGTCAAACAGGATATAATCGGTATCGCCCATCTTCATGAGGCGATCCTTGTCAAAAAAGCCCATCCCGTTTGTTTCCTTTATCTTTCTGCATCCGTCTTTTGAGATAAACCAGATACTGCCTGAAGCTACCTTCTGATCGCCGTAGTCTTCCACTATCTCGCCAATAATGGCAAATGCCTCCTGCGCACCGTCATTATCGAAGTCTCTCTGATCAAACAAAACAACTTCATCTTCTTTTACAGAGGCGATCCTCATCAGATAACTCTTTAGGCTTGGTTCATCCTTTTTGACTTCTTCAGAAGGCTTAACCTCACTTGCAGGCTCTGTTTCTTCCTTTTCTACTTTGATAATAGATTTCGTCGGCTCATTTGTTTCCTCTTCGTCATCCTCTGTTTCTATATCTTCAACCTGTTCATCTTCCGTCACCGGTTCATACTTGTCTTTTGAGCAGGAAAAAAGATTAAAGATGCAAAGGATCATCACAAAATATACAGACAGCTTTTTTCTCATCACTTCTTCCCTTCCCTTAGAGCTTTAACACTACATTTATCTTTTCATCTACAAGCTGTTTAAATCTCTCACCGTCCTGTTTATCCCCGACTATACTTCCGTAATGAGTCGGTATGGCATATTTTGGTGCGATCTTATTGATAAGAGCTGCTGCCTCCTTATAGTTCATCGTATATGTTCCGCCGATCGGTACCATAGCTATATCGCATTTCACATTTTTAGCTTCCCTTGTCGCATCCGTATCACCGGCGATATATACTCTTGTGTCATCTATATTCAGGATATATCCGACCCATCCGTCACTTTTTCGATGAAACGGTTTGATCAGATTATAGGCCGCAACGGTTTCAAAGGTAAGATCATCAGTCTCATAGTTTTGACCCGCGATGACAGCCAGATTGCGTCCCACAGGCGTATTTTTCCTCACTCTGATGTCCATCTTCTGCGGCACTACAAATTGTGTTTCCCGTTTTAGCACCTTATTGATATCCTCAAGTGAAAAATGATCATAATGATCATGAGTTATAAAGATGTAATCAGCATCATGCGATTCCTGTCTGATATCAAGCGGATCAACATATATGATCTTTCCGCAATCGATCCTTATACTGTTTTGTGTATTTACTGAAATACCGGAAATATCCATGCCTTCTCCTATTTATCTTCAGAATCCTTTTTCCTGATATACGGTCGTATATAGAAATAAAAAAATATAAATATGAACGTGCCAAAACTTGCTTCAACCATCACAAGAGATGCAATGTTTTCCAATAGGCTTTCCCCTTCTTTTATACGTTTTATGAAATACAGGAAAGCCACGATACAGATAAAAATGAAAAACAGAATCAGAACGCTAAAAAACAGAGGAGTCAGATAGTATTCAAATTTTTCATACCTGTCTTTATCTGTATAGCAGTATGCCATCACACAAAAAAACGCAGTGAGAACAATAAACAGACATGTCAGCGCATTCAGATAACAGTAGTTTCTAACAAATGCAAATATCGATAAACCCGCTCCCAGCAGACAAAAGAAGATCATGATGCCAAGAGTCGCTTTATACTTTCCAGGATATTCGATATCCGGTCTCCTTACAGGATCAAAGATAGAAGGCTTGTTAAATATCGCGGGCTCATCACCTTTTATCATCTTTAAAAGGCCCTCACAGGCTTCTTCTTCGGTATCATAAACACGCGGATTTGTCTTCTGTCCGTGCTCCCCGTAGAATATCTCCCATTTACCGCTCTCAAGCTTTATAAGATTAAAGCACTCCTCACAGTAAGGACTCTCTCCGATGTGAACCGAACGATCATTAAACCCCATCTTTTTAAGTTCTGTTTTTAACTGTGCTATATCCATAAATACCCCCTTTATATTTCCCATTATAATAGAATGATGTATCTTTGTCATGATAAGCAAAACAAAAGCTCAGCATTATATCCGCAACCGGATTCATCGCTGAGCTTTCTTAGCTTTGTTTTTTCCTTTTTTCGATCGTAAGTCTTAGCACTAGGTACGCTTTTTGTCACTGGATCAAATTCTCCCCATGTGCTTCGCATCTTTGAATAATACTCCTTTTTTGCCTTCTTGCTTCGCTTGTCAAGCGATACATACTTTTTCATAACACTTTACTCCATTCTTCTTCCTTGAAACCTGCAAGTACCTTTTTATCTGTTACCAGCAAAGGACGCTTAACCAGCATTCCGTCCGATGCAAGCAGCTTAAACATTTCATCCTCGCTCATATCGGCAAGCTTCTTTGAAAGCTGCATTTCACGATATAACTGTCCGCTTGTATTAAAGAACTTCTTTAACGGAAGCTGACTCTTTGCATGTAACTGTCTCAGAGTCTTTTCATCCGGATTATCTTTCTTGATATCGATGAGTTGATATTTTATGTCATTATCATCCAGCCATTTTAAAGCTTTCTGACAGGTTGTGCATCTCTGATAGCAGTAAACTTTTATCATATCCAAATCCTCCGTCTACTCTATCTTTACTATAGGCATAGCCTGTGTGTCAAGTCCTCGTAAAGAACTTGACACCTCTTATGTAATAATTTCATCCTGATCATTTGATCAGTCTGCTTAAGTTCCTGATGGGATTCGAACCCATACCCAAGGTTTTGCAGACCTTTATCCTAACCGTTAGACCACGGGAACATTTTTTGCTACAGGCTCCTTCGGATTCGAACCGAAATCTTACGGTTTTGGAGACCGATGTGTTAGCCGTTACACCAAAAGCCTTTACGCTCACGACAGGATTCGAACCTGCGAGGCCAATTAGCCCACTTCCGTAGCAGGGAAGTACCATAAACCACTCGGACACATGAGCAGAGTATCCCCATAGCGACTCGAACGCTCAACTTACGGATTAGAACTTAATTGCTCTCATCCATTGAGCTACGGGGACATACAGGCAAAACCGGATTCGAACCGATGTCTCAGGAGTCAAAGTCCTGTGTGCTGCCACTGCACCATAAGCCTTTATAAACAACCGCAGCAGGGATCGAACCTGCAGCCTCATGATTCAGAGTCATGCGCTCTGCCAATTGAGCTATGCGGCTTTGATCTAATATCCCCGGAGGGATTTGAACCCCCACTTTTCCGGTTCGTAGCCGGATGTTTTGATCCATTAGACTACGGGGACATACGCCGTGCCCGGGATTTGAACCCGGATATCCTTTCGGAATGCCGGTTTTCAAGACCGGTGCTGTACCATATGAGCCAACACGGCAAATAAAAAGCGGCTGTCTCCGTTATAGGAAACAACCGCTATGCTAAGATAGCTTTAAGTCATATTTCCTACAGGGTCATGCAAATACCTGATTGCATCACGAACACACCAGCTGCCTACAGGCGACTGGCTGTTAACGCTTTGTGAAATTATCTTTTTAATTATCATTGTGTTCATGATCTTCTCCAGTTTGTTTTACATGTTCATGAATGCCATCATCTTCTCTACATCATACTCCCGTATGATCTGAGCATCACTGTCGCATTCGATAGTCTTATCGGTGACTATGATATCAGCTTCGCTGATATCTGTAACTTTTTCTTTTGCCATCATTTCAAAGAATGTAAAGACATTTATTGTATCGGTGACATCAAAATAGTCAAGAAGAAAATCCATTTCTGTTGTTCCCGCAACGCTTGCATTTGACTCTCTTGCAGTGTTTAACCATATAAGATCATTCTTTTCAAGATCGATACCGAAAAGATATGCAAAAGTGCTGTTACAGTTTATCACAAACGATGTTTTGACCGTCTTAGGTTCAAAGACGTTTCCTGAATCAAGCGTATCTCTTGTCATATATCCTGCTTTGCAGAAACACTTGTCAAAAGACTTTCTTGAATATACATTGTCACACAGTATCATGTAACGCATATCAGGATACATCTTTTTTATCTTTTGAACATCGATATCAAAGTATTCCGATCCGCCGTTAAATCCGCTTGTCTGGTCTCCTGAGTAGCTAATCGCATCAGACTGTCTGCCTGCCATGGTTCTCCATGAAAACTCAGTTCTGTTTCCTTCATTATCAATGCCGAAAACAGAAAGATCGATATCGTCAACCTTTTCCCAGTAAGTGAATGCACGTATCTTTTTGCAGTCATCGATATGGATCCTTGAACCTCTTGTCAGAGTCCCGAATCCGCCCTGAGCAGTGCTCTCCTGTACAGGAAGAGCATAGTTTACCATATCAGGATCGATATATACCTTTCCAAGTCTATCCTTTAATACGTCTTCAAGGTTCATTTTAAGCCTGTCACATATCATCTTAATCTGCTCTTTTGATATATATGATCTTCTGCTTGTCATTTCATCTGAAGTTTCTGTGTGTATCTTAAGCTTATTATGCTTAGTAAACTTAAAAGTTCTTTCCGAATATGCCCTGTAATGAGCATACTGGATAAGAAGCTGAATCAGAACGATCACATTCTTTGTCTCGATGCTGTCAAGCACGTAGTCAAGATCCTTCTTTTTCTCGCATCTTCTTATTATATAGTTAAGATTACGCAAAAGCGCTGATGATCCTTTTCCGTTTTTTAACGCATCCACCGCTCTTTCAATGCTCTTGTTTGTCATCTGCTTTTCAAATTCGGAAAAGACAGAGTCGTTTCCCGGTGATCGCATAGCTTCGCTAAAGTGCTTCGATGCATCACGTACTGCCTTGTAGTGAATGTGATGGAGCAGACCGTTCCATGTCTTTTTCTTCTCATAACAGTTTCTGATATCACATCTGCCCGCTTCAAACAGTCTGTTCATGATCTTGGTTATGAACTTTCTGTCCTGATTTTTAAGATTGAGTTTATTGATGTCCTTGTTCTCATACTGCGAATAGTTGATCTCATCAACAACCTTTATCACATCAGACATATGCAAGAAGTCTGCATAAGAAATGTTTCTTGTCTCAACTAACAGTCTTATTGCTGTATTCTTTGATGCGATGTCCTTTATCTCATATGAGAAATCATCAACATATTCCTTTATGAGAATGAACTGTTCATCGCTTAAAGGTCTTGTAGAGCTTAACAGATCATCAACCATCTGCCCAAGGATCATGACTGCTTCCTTGGAAGTAATGACTGTAAATTCATTTATATCCGCGCTCTCCTTAAATGCTATACGATCAAAGTTATCTTCAAAGAGCGAATGGCCCGCCTCAGAAAAATCTCCAAGTCCGTATGTCTGCACGTAATGAAGTAGTTGATCAAATAAAAGCTGATCTTTGGAAAGTTCTCTTACAGTCTGAGGAAATCCTCTGTAGAATGGCTCGGGA
>JAGCXJ010000156.1 GCA_017961385.1 Lachnospiraceae bacterium | reverse complement strand
TGCTGTAATAAACCTGGATGCAACCCTTTTTGCTGTTGAAACGGGCAGTCCTGATGCGATCTTGTAAAATCCCGCCTGATGATCCGATCTGAAAAGGCTGTCAAGATCTCCCGCACATGCTATCGGCAGCAACATAACAAAGATCATTGCCCTGTTCGCAAATTCTATGGTATCGGCAAGAGTGGCTTGACCGTCAGATATCATATCCATTCTTGCTATGTAAATATTTCCATAGTTAAAACTCAGTATGAACATGATCGTTATGACAAACAGTCCGATGATGACTGCCACATAATTCATAAACTGCTTTTTCAGGCAGTAAAAATCCTTTATGATTAGTCCCTTCATAAGCTACCTCCCTGAACTATCAGATGCGGCATCTGCTTTTGAACCATTTACATAGTGGATCATTATCTGCTCTAATCCCGCTTCGTCTATGACCATGCCAGGATAGAGTTTTGATGCAGCTTTTTTATCATTCACCAGTATCTCTGCTCCCATGCTGGACATATCGACATCCACTATAAGAGAATCACTTATCTCTTTGACCTCATCTTTTTTACATCTTAGGATACCGTGCTTTTCGATTATCTCATCCTTGTTTCCGGAAAGGACTATCTTTCCTGCATCTATGAACACCACCTCATCAGCAATCTTTTCAAGATCTGTCGTGATATGGGATGAGAGCAGGATCGAATGATCCTCTTCAATGACAAATTCCCTGAATATCTGTATGATCTCGTTTCTTACTATAGGATCAAGACCGCTGGTCGGCTCATCCATGATAAGAAGCTTGGCTTTGTGTGACATGGCTGTGGCTATCTGCAGCTTCATTCTCATTCCTCTTGAGAACTTGCCGCACTCTTTCTTTGCAGGAAGTGAGAACTTCTTTAAATAATCAAAGAATGCATCCTCATCCCAGTTCTTATAAATGTTTTTCATAACGGTATTGATCTGTTTTGGTGTAAGAAAGTCATGAAAGCCCATCTCATCGAATACGACACCGATATCTTCCTTTAACTCAGCCATTCCGTCGTTTATGTTCTTTCCAAACACATAAACTTCGCCGCCGTCTCTTTTTATCGCATCCAGTATTATCTGAATGGTTGTTGTCTTTCCGGCTCCGTTTTGTCCGATGAAACCGCATACACTGCCTGTCGGCACAGAAAAGCTAACGTTATCAAGGACAAAATCACCGTAGTCTTTTTTAACATTTTTAAGTTCTATAACATATGAATCATCCATTATTCTTCCTCTTACATACTCTTATCTTCATAAAGAAGTGTCAGCATTTCACGCATCTCATCAAGAGTCACTTTACCAAGGATCGCCTTGTCTACGGCATTTTCCAAAAGCTCCTGAATGGCGAACTTCATGTTCTCTTTCACTAAGTCGCTGTTGATACCCTTAACAAAACTTCCCTTTCCGGTCACAGAATAGATAAAGCCGTCCCTTTCCAGATCCTCGTAGGCTCTTTTTGTCGTGATGATACTAATTTTGAGTTCCTTTGCCAGTACTCTCATTGACGGCAGGGCATCTCCTTCCATGAGTTCTCCCGTCATGATCTGGCTCTTGATCTGTTCTTCAATCTGTTCGTAGAGAGCTACTCCCGAACTGTTCGAAATAATAATGTCCATATATCAATCCTTTGCGAAAAATACAACGATGAATATGTGCACTTATTCATCATTGTTTGATATTGTATATATTCAATATATACACTTGATGTAAAAAAGTCAACCCTTATTATCGTAATATCATAAGATGAAAAATGAATACTTCGATAATAAGGGTCAATATCTATTCTCTGGAAATATTTATATCATAAAATCTGTTTCTGTACTGTCTTGGCGTATATCCCGTATGCTCTCTGAATACTTTCGAAAAGTGGCTCTGTGAACAGAAAGCCAGCGAATATGCTATCTGAGCATATGTATACTCGGTTCTTGCAAGAAGACTCTGAGCCACTTCTACTCTCTTCGTAGAAATGTACTCCGTTATCGTTTTTCCGATCTCCTTCTTAAACAGTGCTGTCAGATATCTGGGATTAAGTTCGACATAAGCTGCTAGTTCTTCAACAGTTATCTTTTCATTGAAATGTGAATCGATATAGTTAAGACACAGCATGACCGATTTTGATAGAGTGTTCTTTTTCTTTACCTTGTTTACCTCGTCAACATATGTCCTGTACAGACCTTTTAACAGATTTCTGATCTCATTGATATTATCCATCTCATCTGCTCTCTGTATGTACAGGTCGCTTATCGCATAGGCTGTCTCAAGCGGAACACCCGCCTCCACAACAAATCTGGATGCAAGGGACGTAGAGACAACAAACAGATACTTTGCATTCCTTAAAGGATCAGTTGAAAGCTTGCCCTGCATACTGTCATCCATTGTCCTGTACGCTTCATCCACTGCTCTCATATCACCCTGCTTTAGATAATGATATCTGAGCATATCCTCCTTATGTGTCGGATGTATATATCCCCTGTCCGCATTTTCAAATAAAAGATTTCTGATCTCATCCGGATCTATCCTTGCTTCATCATATCTTTTCATTATCATGTCCTCTTCTTGATATGATAATTATAACATTAAAATGACTTTCTTGATATATGAACGTGCACGCAATTTCATATAATCAATTTAATGAAAGAAATGGACTTGTTTTTGGGGGATTTATGAGTACCGGATTTGAGATTGACAAAAACTTTAGAGGCAATGCCTATATAGTAAAAGACAAGGAAGTATTGCTCAATTACAGCGGCGGTTTTGCGGACCTTGCAAATGAGATTCCGAATACGATCAAAACAAGATTTGCATCTGCATCCATGGGCAAGACTTTTGTTGCCGTAGGCATACTTCAGCTTATTGAAACGGGGAAACTGAAATTTGAAGATACTCTCGGTTCGATTCTTGATTTTGATCTGAAAAGCATTGACAGAGATGTGACAGTAAGACAGCTTCTTAATCATACATCCGGGGTTCCGGATTATTTTGACGAATCTGTTATGAATGATTATGAGGCATTGTGGGTAAATTATCCCAATTACAGAATCAGGCGTAACGAAGATATGCTTCCCCTGTTTATTGACAAACCTATGATGTATTGCAGGGGTGAGAAGTTTCAGTACAACAATTCCGGATATGTATTGCTCGCAATGATCATCGAAAAGATATCAGGCTTGGATTTCGATGTCTATCTTAAACAAAATGTTTTTGATAGATGTGGCATGACTTACACAGGATATTATTCTTTTGACAAGTTGCCTGCTAAATGTGCAAACAGCTATATCTACTGCCCCGATACGGATGATTACCGAACTAATATATACTCTGTCGGTGCAAAGGGTACTGGCGACGGAGGCGCATTCGTTACTGTTGAAGATATCGTAAAGTTCTGGGAGGGGCTTATTAAACATAAACTCCTTTCAGAAGAAACCGTAGCGCAGATGTTCTCAAAACAGAGCGGAGACGGACAGGATCCGGAAGAAGGATACTATGGTTTTGGAGTCTGGATCATCGATAATCCCGATGGGCAAGACTATGTTTATATGCAGGGAGTTGACGATGGAGTAAGTGCGATCTCGGAATATAATCCCAATAACGGAATAATAACCGTTATGCTGAGTAATTACGGGGATAATGTATGGTCAAGGATGAGAAAAATCAGGGAAGAAATGTACTGCTCAAATGATTAGATCACTTAAGGGATTTAAAAAATGATCAGAGAAGTCAAAAGGGATAACCCCTATTCTATTTAACAGAGACAATGAAAAGTATTTCGGGATCATCGTAAATACATTTGAGGAATTATCAAATGTATTGTGATGTAAGCTGACTGACAAAAATCAGAAAGGTTATCATCGAAATACTATGATTGTATCAGATCAGGAGTCATATGAACTTATTATATCCAAACGGAAAAACTAATATCAAAAAACTGTCTGAAGACACGATCAAGGATCTTGCTCTAAACGAGATCATTGAAATGTTTTCAGTAAACGATACAGAAAAAGCATTTGCTCTGGACATACTCTCCACGCTCACAAATGACGATGACACAATCATGTACCGCCAGGAGATCATAAAAGACTTTCTTTCGGATGAAGACTTCAGAGCCTCTCTTAAGTCGATACTTAAAAAGATACGCGTATTAAGAGAATATCGCATGCATAATCATTTTCATGCCGTAAAGAAGACATCTATATGGGATATGATCGAATACATGGAAGAGATGGATATCTATATCCAGACAGTCGAAGAATTATCTGCTTTATTTGAACGCACTTCATTCAGTGCACGCGGTCTTAAGGACATCTCTTCTCTTTTAGCTGAAGCTATAAAAACAGACCGACTTTCAGAAGTTAAAAAATTTGTGTCTGATATGAAAACCGATATCTCCACTCTAAAGAGCGTGACTATCGGCATAAATCTTGATTCTGAGCTGTATCCTGAAGAAGTTATCATGGTGAGCATGAATACCGTTCCCTACAGATCAAGAATGATATTCAGGGATATGGCAGCTTCTGTTGCAGCCCAGCGCGATATAACATACAGATACCCTTCTCCCACCATGAAGTATCTGACAAACGATATCGAAAAGGAACTTTCAAAAGCTGTAAGAAAGTACAAGAAAGCACTCAGAGAACATATAGATTTCAAAGGCTATTTTCTGGTTGATATCTGTGACGATCTGAGTTTCTATCTTCAGATAGCAGAATTCGCGGCTGAACTCATAAAAAAGGATCTTCCTGTCAGCTTTCCTAAGATCTCTCATGATTCTGATCATGTAAAGATGGATCAGATCTATAATCTGAGACTAGTGAATGAATCTGATGAAATAGTTAAAAACGATATCTCGTTTAATGAAAACGAGAAGATATATATCCTTACGGGTCCCAACAGAGGCGGAAAGACCATCATGACCCAGGCTGTCGGCATGACTGCCCTGATGGCTGCGCAAGGCCTGTTCATTGCAGGACAAAGCTACGAGGGATTTGCATTTTGCGACATTTTAACTCATTTTCCTGCCATGGAGGATCAGACTCTCAACATGGGAAGACTTGGTGAGGAAGCAGTCCGTATCCAGCAGATCGTAAAGGAAGCCACTCCTTTAAGTCTCGTTCTTTTAAACGAAACATATGCCAGCACAAATGCGGTTGACGGTCTGTATCTTGCCAAAGATCTTGTAAGGATACTGAAGCATAAGGATGTACCGGTTATATACAACACTCATCTTCATGAACTTGCAAGATCAACTGACCAGATGAATGAATGGGAAGGAAGCAGTGATGTCGTAAGTCTTACCATGGAAATGGTTGATAATACCAATACCTTCAGAGTCCTGAGGGCAAAGCCCGATACCACTTCACACGCACGCAACGTTGCTCTCAAATACGGAGTGACTTATGATCAGATGTTAAACTATTAGTATTTTTTTGTGGGGGGATTATATGAGTTACCTGTCACTGATCTTTTATCCTGCTCTGCTTGTCTTGTTTTTTGGGGGATCAAACAGATGCAAAAAGGGAGAATGGAACGATGAATTCATGTCGCTTGGCCAGACCAAGGCTCTGCTCGGATTTTCTTCCATCGTCATAATATTTCATCATCTCTGTCAGAGAACAAGCGTCTCATGGATAAAAAAAGAGGCCATTGTTCACGGCCTTGACGGCTTTGAATATCTTGGCTATCTGTTTGTTGCTCTGTTCTTTTTCTGCTCCGGATACGGAATATTCACAAGCTATAAGAATAAAGCCGACTATTTTGAAAACTTCTTTGTAAAGAGAGCTTTTCCCATCATCATCACGTGGTTTTTGACTTCATCTCTTTTCTTTATCGCAAGATCTGTCAAGGATGTGCCTTTTTCATTCAGTACGATCTTTTCTATCGGCGGTCCGTCCATGTTGAATCAATACGGATGGTATGTTAACATCATCCTTGTTCTGTACCTTCTTTTCTATTTAGGATTCTTCAGGGCCAAAAAAGACATATCCGGAATCCTTGTTGTTTTTACCGGTACTATTGCCATCATACTCTTTTGCGATTATTTCATATACGGCACCTGGTGGTACAACACCCTGCATATGTTCCTTGCAGGTATCATATATTCTTCAAATGAGAAAAAGATAGTCGCTTTGCTAAAAAAGCGTTACATACCGATACTGTGTGTCAGCTTGTGTATTTTTGTTTTCACATTTCTTTTAGGCAACAGCATACTTCTCTTGTACTCAATGCTCGCAAGAAACTACATTTATGCTGTCGATCGATGGATCATATTTATCTGTCAGGTCATCTCATCATTCTTCTTTGTCACCTGTGTGATGATGTTTCGGATGAAGTTGCGCATCCAGAATGAAGTTCTCGATATTTTAGGAAAGATGACTCTCGAGATCTATCTTGTACACGGACTGTTCGTACAGCTTTTTGGCTATGCCTTCATCTATGACAAGATAAAGCCTCTCATATACATAAGAAATGTATTTGTTTATTCTATAGTCGTTATCGCTCTTACCCTGCCCCTTTCTTTTGCGGTAAAGTTTCTGACCCTTAAGATATGCGAGATAAACAATACCTTCTTTACTCTCAGATATGAGAATATAAGGAGTAAATTTCATAAAACCCTGCCTGTTGTTATATCTCTCATACTTATATATATCATAGGTTCTGTGGCAACTACCGAATCAAGAAATGTAAAAAAGGATGAGATCATAGACCGATATGAAAAAAACAATATTGTCTATGCCGAAGCAGACGGCATGAAAATGGCCGCCTACGATGTCGGCGAGGGTGATCATACTGTTGTAATGCTCGGCGATACGAGCGATCCGATGTGCGTGATAACGCTTCGTCCTATTGCTGACGGACTTGCATCCAAAGGCAACAGAGTGATAATTCTTGATTATCTTAACAGGCTTTACAGTGATCAGACAGACAAGCCAAGGACCGGTGAGAACTGCGCCTATGAGATACACAGCGCGATCGAATCTCTTAATGTGAACAGTCCCTATATCATATGGTCACATGCCACTTCCTCTATATTTGCAATGGAGCTTATAGACAGATATCCTGATGAGATACAGGGACTTGTCGGTGCAGATATGTATCCCGGAGATGCCATTTATGAAATGGTCAAGGACTTTCATTCATTCGATGAAATGCAGAGATATTTTATCAAAGTCGGCAAGATGCAGACTATAAGTCAGAAGATCAGGGATTATTTAAGCATTACCAGCTTCGAGGTCACTGCATATGAGGAACTTATGTATTTTAAACATACTGATGAGGAAAAGGAAGCAGTTGGTGCAGCCTACGGCAGATATAACAACTGCAGACAGATCACAGATGAAAACAGATACTATATCGATGACATGAAAGCCATAGCTAAAAGACAGTTTCCAAAAGGCCTTCCGGTCCTTGATATAGTCTCCAACGAAGCTGTCAAGAATGATTCGATATGTAAAAACTGGTACAAGTTGCACGAAAACATGATCACTGATCCAGACATACAGCAGATCGTCGTTACTGCATATGACAGCGGCTTTGTATATTACAACTTTTCATATCCGATAGCAAAGACACAGGAATTCATCGATTCTCTACATTAACAGAAAACGTCCGGTATTAACCGGACGTTTGTCTTTTCTATAGATTTACTATCTGATTACTTGAGCATGCTCTCTTCCCAGCTGTCATAAGGCTTGATTCCGAGAAGACCTGCAACTGTGGGAGCCACATTTGCAAGACCGAAAGCACCTTCCTTCATCTCATGACGCTCATCCTTGTCATAGATGATGAACGGAACGGGATTTAAGCTGTGAGCTGTACGCACCTCGATATTTCCCTTCTTGTTCTTTTCCAACATCTGATCAGAGTTGCCGTGATCGGCTGTAACAACAAGGATATATCCTTCTGCATCACATACCTTCTTGATACGTGCAAGCTGAAGATCAACACTCTCAACTGCTATCTCTGTTGCATCAAGGCTTCCTGTATGACCTACCATGTCACCGTTGGGGAAGTTGCAGCGTATGAATCCGTATTTATGACTCTTCATGGCATCCATTACACAGTCGGCAACTTCTGTTGCCTTCATCCATGGCGCCTCATCAAAAGAACGTACATCACTGGGGATCTCACAGTAATCCTCAAGTTCCTCTGAAACCTTTCCTGAACGGTTTCCGTTCCAGAAGTATGTCACATGACCGTACTTCTGAGTCTCTGAAACAGCATATTCCTTTATGTTATTCTCAACCAGAAGTTCTGTGAGCGTATCCTTTATCTGAGGAGGATTTACAAGATAGTGATGAGGTATATGCAGATCTCCGTCATATTCGAGCATGCCTGCATACTTGACATTCGGGATTGCTCCTCTTTCAAACTTGTCAAATGAAGCATCTCCGTCAAATGCCATTGAAAGCTCAAGTGCACGGTCTCCGCGGAAGTTATAGAGGATAACGCTGTCGCCGTCTTGCATTGCGCCTACAGCCTTTCCGTTTTCAGCTATAACAAATGCTCCAAGATCCTGATCGATAGCACCGGTCTCGTTTCTCAATGTCTCGATAGCTTCCTTTGCACTTGCAAACTGACGTCCTTCACCGTGAACATGTACATCCCAGCCTGCCTTTACCATGGGCCAGTTAGCCTGATATCTGTCCATTGTGATAGTCATACGTCCGCCGCCTGATGCGATGCGTCCGTCAAAGTCTGAATCATTTAGCTCAGCAAGAGTATTCTCAAGCTGATCGATATATTCAAGTGCGCTCGTAGCAGGTACATCACGTCCGTCAAGAAGAGTATGTACTCTTACACACTTAACACCCTGCTTCTTTGCTTCCTTAAGCATTGCAAGAAGATGGCTGATATTTGAATGCACATTACCATCAGACAGCAATCCTATGAAATGAAGAGTCTTGTTATTTGCAACAACAGAACCAATAAGATCCTTCCATGTCTCACTCTGATAGATCGAGCCTGACTCTATAGATTCGTTTACGAGCTTTGCTCCCTGTGAATAGATCTGACCGCAGCCGAGTGCGTTATGACCAACCTCACTGTTACCCATGTCATCATCACTGGGAAGTCCTACTGCCGCACCGTGAGCCTTGATGGTCTGAAAAGGACATGTAGCCTTGAACTCATCAAGTGTGGGGGTATTGGCTCTCATGACCATATTTCCAAGTTCTTCGGGAGTCTCTCCGACACCGTCCATAACAACTAAAACAACAGGTTTGTTCATTTATTATTCCTCCTGAATCTTTTCGTTTAACCTACTAGATTATAGCACAAAAACGCATACAATCAACTACCGGATGCGTTTATATCACAATAATATCCCATGATATGTACAGCCTGCTGGAACTTCCCCTTCTCAATTAGTTCCTTAAGTTCATCATTGCTGTACTTTATCACATTTATGAACTCGGTATCATCCAGGTCCTGTCCGGATATCCTTTTACAGTTTCTTGCCCTGAATACATGAGCATAATTATCAGCTATGGTAGCATTAGATGGAACGGTTATTATGTGATTCCAGTCATCGGATTCATATCCCGTTTCCTCCTTAAGCTCTCTTTTTGCGGCTTCAAGAGCATTTTCAGCAGATGTCTCTGTTCTGTCGCTTCCGTATTCTTTTCCGTCGCTTCTCTCGATGCCGCCCGCAACGAACTCGTTGGTCACCTGCTTTATTCCCTGTCTGAACTGTCTTACGCAGATATAATCATCATTCTCATCCGTTGCGACAACTACAACATAGTCTCTCCTGCTGTAGCTGTAATACGGTTCAAAGACAGTCCCGTCAGGGAATCTGTACGCCGATTCTCTGAAATCGATCCATTCATTCTGAATGATGTGCTTTGTTTTGATCTCTTCCCAGACAAGATCACTGTCGTTTATTCTGTTATCTTTATTCATGTCATCTCCTAGAATCCCAGATTGTCATTTACAAGGATCACATGTATCCTTCCTTCGTGTCTTGAATATCTCGTTATAAGGAACTGACAGCAGATCGTATCCGGAGACTTGCAGTTAAAGCATGCTCCTGTCTTTGCGCATGGCGTATCAAGATTAAACCTCTGCGCGTTGATCGGAGCGGCAACATTTCTTGCTCTCTTCATCGCACCGTCGATATCGTCACATACCTTGTTCATCCCAACAATGAATACTACCTTCTTTGGTCCCTGAGCTATGGCTGATACACGGTTTGAGTTTCCGTCTATATTGACCATCACGCCGTCATTTGTAATGGCATTTGCACTGGACAGAAATACATCCGCATCGTAAGCGGCAAGCATTGCTGCTCTCTTGTCCGTTTCCTGATCCCTGTCGATAAAGTTATAATTTCCTTTTTTGAGAGCATCGACAAGACCTATCTCATGTGCACTCATGGCTCCGCCCATGGTAACAGTGCTCCCTTCCTCAATAAGATTCAGAGCGATCTTTAATGCTTCATCTTTATCAGATGCATAATAGCCTGACATGTTTCTCGATTCCAGTCCCTTTATGACCTGTAAAGCCAACAGTTCATTTCTCTTGGTGATGTTTTCGTTCATAACCCCGTTCCTTTCTTTTTATCTTTCATCATAAACATTGAAAATATAGAACTTTAAATAGTAGCTCTCCTGCGCGGCCCAGAGGATCGGATGATCAGGCGCCTGAGTTTTAAACTCAACCTGTCTTAATCTCTTATGTACCGCTCTTGCTGCTTCGTTGATAGTCTTTGCAAACAGTTCCTGAGTCATGAAATGAGAACATGAGCAGGTAGCCAGATATCCCCCGTCCTTAATAAGCTTGAGCCCTTTCATGTTTATCTCTCTGTAGCCTTTTATCGCCTGCTTAGTCGCTTCTCTTGATTTTGTGAATGCAGGAGGATCCAGAATGACAACATCGAATCTCTCTCCAGACTCTACCATTTTAGGCAGCTCATCCAAAACATTTGCCGTTTTGAATCTTACGATATCGTCAAGCTTGTTTCTTGCAGCATTTTCTCTTGCCTGTGAAACGGCAAACTCCGATATGTCAAGTCCGAGAACTTCTTTTGCCCCTCCTGATCCTGCATTTAATGCAAATGTTCCCATATGTGTGAAGCAGTCGAGCACTTTCTTGTCTTTGCATATCTTCTGAATGGCAAGTCGGTTATACTTCTGATCAAGAAAAAATCCGGTCTTTTGTCCGTTTGCGACATCAACCAGATATCTGATGCCGTTTTCAGTTATCTCAACACATGTATCAAATTCTTCTCCGATAAAGCCCTTGTGTATCGGCAAACCTTCTTTTTTTCTTTCCTTGGCATCGCTTCTCTCATAGACACCTCGTATAAGTATTCCGTCATCTTTAAGGATCTTTTTAAGTTCATCTATAATCAGCGACTTGTATCTGTCTATCCCGAGTGCCAGAGATTCCACCACCAGTACATCTTCATATTTGTCTATCGTGATTCCCGGTAGAAAATCCGCTTCACCGAATACAACTCTGCATGAAGAGATATCCTTATCTCCCATCACAGTCTTTCTGTATAACCATGCATCCTTCAGGCGTTTATTAAAAAATGCCGCATCTATCACGGTATCTGATCTTCTGCTCAACATCCTTATACGTATCTTTGAGTTATCATTGATATAGCCGCAGCCCATCGGATAGTCATCAAAATCTATCACGTTTACGATATCGCCGTTTTCATATTTACCGCTGCATGAATCTATCTCATTATCAAATATCCATGCACCGCCGGATTTTAGATATCTGCCTTCACCCTTTTTCAGTTTTATCGTAGCTCTGTCTTTGTTATCAATTATGTTAACCATTTATGTATACCATCTGTTACTTTGCATGTCTTCTGGCAGTGTTTATAACTGCTCCTATAAGACCTTCAAGATTTTCAGGGATCTCCTTTGAACCTCCGTTGTCCGGTACGATACCCAGTTCGGATACGTTGAATTTCTGCATGCCGTATCTCATAAGGACCATAGATGTATAACTCTGAGTCTGAGTATTCTCGGCTCCATATACTATGGTGACTATATAATGAGGATCACCGGCAGTATCTGAGGCCTCGTAGGCCGAAACAAGACATGACTGAGCCTTGTCAGTCGTACCTGTCTTAAGCCCTACCGTCCCGGGGACATTATAAAGAAGCACATTTGTGTTTACGGCTTCAAAGTTATTGAGTGAAGACAGCTTGGTCTTCTTTATTGAAGTTATCTGTGTTATCTCGGGATATTTTTCAAGTATGTGAGACGATAGCTTAAACATATCATTTGCCGTAAGATGATTCTGTCTCTTTACAGTAAGAACATCCTCATCATAAACGGGAAGTCCGTGAGGATTATAAAAGAGCGCATCCATTGAAAGCCCGAGAGCCACTGCCTTCTGATTCATCAGATCTACAAAGCTTTCTTCACTACCGCTCAGATGCTCGGCCAGTGCGAGCGAACACTCATTGCTCGAGCAGATCAGCATCGCGCTTATGACATCCATTATGTTAGCAGTCTGTCCGGGTTCTACTCTGACCACTCCGTTTGAGGTCTTTGATAACTCTGAGGCTTTCTGCGAGAATGTGACCGTGTCATTTTGAGATATCTTTCCTGCAGCCATCGCATCCTTTATTATCAGATACGTCATCAGCTTTGTCGTGCTGGCTATCGTTACAACTTCATCTGCATTCTGTGAATAGTAGATGTTTCCCGTGGTCGCATCTCCGACAAGGCAGCTGTCTGCCATATAGGGAAGACCGGAATTCAAAAGATCGTATTTTCCAAAGTCAAACTCGCCTTTTGTATTTATGTAAACCGCATTGTTATAGCAGCTAATGTCCATGTTTGAGGCAAGTGCAAACTCACCAAGGTTTACATAACAGTCCTTATAATCCTTCTCGCTGACAGGTATCGCATAGAAGCTGTAATCATTTCCTCCTATGTTGACAAATATCCTCTTTCTTGTGTAGTTTACCTTGTTATCCTCTTCATTTTCCTCCGTAGGTTCCTGACTCTCCGGATTATTATCAGTATCTGTTTCACTATCAGATCTGCCAGGTTTTAATACAACGCAGGTCTGACCGTCTTTGTTTGTCCATTCAACAGTAAATGCCTTATCAGTATCCTTGAGCAGATCAGACATGTCATTCATGGATATGTACATGTTATTGTCATAGTCGTGATTCAGTACTCTGATGTTTGATTCAGTACCGTTTATACTGATCTTTACGGTTTCCTTTGTCTGAGATGCCAATCCCCGGATAGCAAAAATGAAAACAAAAAGGATAGGGATAAGATTAAAATATTTTTTCATCATTTATCCTCCTCATTTTTATCTTCTGCCGGCTTTTCACTTTTATGATATACCGCAGCATTCACTGTGTGATCGATGACAAGCATTCCGTGTGACAGAGCATAATCACATTTTTCTATATCAGCTCCCCTTGCGATCTCTATGTTTGTCCTGTCTGCAGTATATGCGGCATTCATTCCGTAAGATTCGTTAAGCTCATCCATTGATGGCATCATCCTTGGTCCGTACTTGTCAAGATAGTCGGACAGTTCCATTCCTGTAGCTTCCTTTATCAGCTCCTGTGTGGTCATATCCGTTTCGATATAAGTCTTTTGCATCTTGTCCTCTATGACGTGTATAACGGCATCAGTCAGTGCTTCTTTCGCGATCTGCTGCGCATCATAATAAGAGACTTCATCAACAGACTCTGTCATTGTCCCGTCTTTTGATATGATCAGTATAGAATCAATCTCGATCTTATCGGGCAGGCTGATCTCATCTATCTCTTCCTCGCTCAAGACCTCCCTTAGATATGCCTTTATGCTGTCTGCTACCTCGTCAGTCACATCAACAGTACGATGCCATTCCCCGACAAGTCCTATCCTGTTGGCATTGATATAAAAAAATGCTCCTGCCCCTATAACGGCCAGGAACATCATGATGATCAACACATTGATCCATATATAGCTTCTTCTTTTTCTTCTTCCCATCTTAAGATACCATTATAAGTCCGCCGTCATTTGCATACATCGTAGAAACACCGGCAGTATCAAGTATGATTACCGCTTTGAATCTGGCTTTATCCAAAAGCTTTTTCTTGAGCGCCTCCGCTCTCTCAAAGCAGTTGCAGTGAGAGATAGCTACTATCCTTTTTTCCGTATCCTTTGTAACGGCAAGCAGACACTCTACCATCTTATCGAGAGCATTACACATTCCTCTGGCTTTTGAAAGCTGAACAATGGAGCCTATATCGGTGGAGCCCATTATAGGCTTGATGTTAAGTATCGAAGCGATCTTCTCCTTCTGCCAGCTGATTCGTCCTGCCTTTTTCAGTGTCTCTAACGACTCAAGAACAAAAATCGTATGCTGTGAAGCTATATATTCATCGACGGTCCTTACCACGTCCTCAAATGACATTGAAGCCTCTTCGCATTCCTTTATCTTAAGTCCTATGAGTGTCTCGCCTATCGATGCAGACTTTGAATCAAATACATGTATTCTTTTACCGGCCTCTTTTTCGTGGTCGTTTTCATACATGTTCTTGGCTGTCATCGCGCTGTTGTATGAACCGCTAAGCTGCGCTGATAGGGTAACGATATATATATGCTCCTCTTCCATCTCCATCTGTTCAAGATAAAGTCCCGGCGCAGGGCATGCTGATTTAGGGCCTTCTGAGCTCTCAGCTACCTTTTTTATAAAATATGCCTGATCAAAACTCTCATCATCAACTATATCTTCACCGTCTATCTGCAGAGTAAGCGGCACATTGCAGATATGCGGATCATCCTTCATCTCCTTGGTCAGTTCTCCGCAGCTGTCTATGATTATGCGATACATGTTTTCCTCCAGATCTTATGATCAATCTCAGATAAATCTTAATACATTATAAGACTCTGTACAAGACTTACAGAAGTCTGACGAGCTTGCAGTTGTCAGTCATCCCGTCCCAGAAATGCGAAAGATCATATCCTTTTATCTGGCTTACTATGCTGCAGTTCATCGCTCCGTGTCCTACAATAAGGATATCCTTGCCCTCCTTTAGAAGAGGATATATCTTTTCGTTCAGGAATTCTCCAGTTCTTTCAAAGAGCTTTTCGAAACTCTCCGCTCCCTTATCTGCCACAAAATTGACAGGATCCTTAAAGAGAGCATTGATAGGACAGTCCGGTATATCAAAGCTTCTTTCTATTCCCTCGTATTCTC
>JAGCXJ010000155.1 GCA_017961385.1 Lachnospiraceae bacterium | reverse complement strand
TCCTTGAGCTTTATGGATACGAGTCCCTTTAAGATGACATCATCACCTGAAAGCATTCCGCTTCCGATCGAATAGCCCTTAAGATCTGCGATGAGCTCCATAGTGGTGGCTCTATCGTCTGACTTTATCATCTTTTCAAAGTCATAGTCGGCCATGGCTTCCTCTGTAAGATAGAAGTTGCTCTCATCGCTCTGGTCAAAGGTAACGCAGGGGTAGTCCTTAAGCTCGTCAAGAGAGATCTCCTTTCTGCCTGCGAACTCATGATCTTCCCATACGTATATATATGTCTCTCTCTTCATCAGAGGAGTAAAGTCAAGCTGATACTCCCTGAAGAGCTTTTTGATGACGCTCTCGTTTGCTCCCGAAAAGGATATGACGCCGACTTCGCTCTTAAGACTCCTTACATCCTCGAGCACGTTTCTTGTCTTTGTCTCATGGATGGAAAAGATGAACTTTTCGGGATAATCATTCTTTATGACATCCGCAAATGCCTTTATCGCAAAGTTGTAATGCTGTGTGGATACGCTGAAATGAGCCTTGTCGCTGTCCTTTGAAAGATATCTGTCCTCCAGGATCTCATACTGGCCCACAGCCTTCTTGGCATAGTTAACAAACTCCCTGCCTTCATCTGTGAGAGTGATGCCCTTGTTTGTCCTTTCAAACAGAAGTATCCCCAGCTCGTTTTCAAGATCCCTTATGCTCGATGAAAGAGCAGGCTGCGAGATGAAAAGCCTGGTTGCCGCATCTCTCATGGAAGAGCTTGTTGCCACTTCAAGTACATATTTTATCTGCTGGATGTTCAAACCTTTTCCTCCTAAGTGCTAACCCTGAGTCTGATAAAACTCCTCTGTTTCATTTATATCATTTACAGGGGGCTTTAGTCCATCAATTGTTATGCCGTTTTTTGTGGCATAGTCCCAGAGAGCCGCATGAATCGCCTCTTCAGCAAGAAGAGAACAGAGCACTGTTACGGGCGGAAGTCCGTCAAGAGCTTCCATAACGGCCTTGTTTGTTACCTTTAAGGCTTCCTCGACAGTCTTTCCCTTTACATGCTCTGTTGCCATGGAGCTTGTCGCTATAGCCGCACCGCAGCCGAAAGTCTTGAACTTTGCATCTCTTACCACATGGTTTTCGTCTATATCAAGATACATCCTCATGATGTCGCCGCACTTTGCGTTTCCGACAGTGCCTACTCCCGAAGGATCTTCTATCTCTCCCACATTTCTCGGATTTGAGAAATGATCCATTACCTTGCTGCTGTATTCCGTAACCTGACTCATTTTGATGCCTCCCTGTTCTTCTTTACAAAATCCTCATATAGCGGAGACATGCTCCTTAATCTGTCTATTATCCTCTTAAGTGTATCTACCGTGTAATCGATATCCTCTATCGTAGTCTCATTTGATATCGTAAGCCTTACAGAACCGTGAGCTATCTCATGGGGAAGGCCTATAGCCAAAAGCACATGCGAGGGATCAAGACTTCCCGATGTGCATGCAGAACCGCTTGATGCACATATGCCGTTTTGATCGAGCAGGATAAGCAGTGACTCTCCTTCAATGAATCTGAAGCAGAAGTTTGCATTGTTTGAAAGTCTCTTTTCAAGATCTCCGTTTACTATTGAATAGGGTATCTCCTCGGTAACTCTCTTTATGAGTCTGTCACGCAAGCTTGACTCGTATTTAATGGTCTCATCCATGTTCTTTGCTGCAAGCTCTGCTGCTTTTGCAAATCCGATGATGGATGCGGCGTTTGTCGTTCCCGCTCTCTTTGAGTATTCCTGCGCTCCGCCGTGTATGAGATTTGAAATCTTTATGCCTGAGCGGATATACAGAAAGCCTATTCCCTTTGGTCCGTTTATCTTGTGAGCGCTCGTACTCATAAGATCGATGTTAAGTTCATCAACGTTTATCGGTACATGTCCGAAAGCCTGGACCGCATCGGTATGGAAGTATACACCGTGCTTATGGGCTATTTCACCTATCTCCTTTACAGGCTCGATCGTCCCTATCTCGTTGTTTGCAAACATGATCGATATAAGGATGGTCCTGTCTGTTATGGCATTTTCAAGTTCGTTAAGATCTACAGAGCCGTTCCTGTCCACATTAAGATATGTGACTTCATAGCCGTGCTTTTCCAAAAACTCGCATGTATGCAGAACGGCATGATGCTCTATCTTTGTTGTTATGATGTGATTGCCTTTGTCCTTTAGTGCATCGGCAACACCCTTTATTGCCCAGTTGTCCGATTCGCTTCCTCCGCCCGTAAAGAGTATCTCTCTTTCCTTGGCGCCTATCATTTCAGCTATCCGGCCTCTTGCCTTTAAGACATCGTCGGCTATCCTTCCCGCAAATGTATAAGCGCTTGAGGGGTTTCCGTAATATTCTGTAAAATACGGAAGCATTGAATCAAGTACCTGTTTTGCAACCCTTGTTGTGGCTGCGTTGTCCATATATATAAGTTTATCCATGGCAGATGCTCCTTTACCTACTATACTGGTAGGTAATATATCACGCATCTACCTACCTTGTCAATAGGTTAATCCGGGCAACAGCTTCTTTTGTTGCTTCATGGTCTCCGAAGGCCGTAAGTCTGAAGTATCCTTCTCCGTGAGGACCAAAGCCGACGCCCGGCGTACCTACGACTGCTGCCTTGTTTAAAAGCATGTCAAAGAATTCCCAGCTGGTCATCTTATCCGGTGTCTTAAGCCATATATAGGGAGAGTTTTTTGCTCCGTACACTTCATAGCCAAGATTCTTAAGTCCATCATATATGTATGTCGCATTCTTCCTGTAATATGCGATCTGCTCCTTTATCTGGGCCTGGCCTATATCGGAGTAGACTGCCTCTCCGGCCTTCTGTACTATATACGGAGCTCCGTTGTATTTCGTTCCGTGCCTTCTTGCCCAGAGAGCGTTTAGCTTCGTGCCGCCTCTTACAAGCTCCTTGGGGATCACGCTGTAGCCGAGTCTGAGCCCTGTAAAGCCTGCATTCTTTGAAAATGATCTGAGCTCTATGGCGCACTCTCTTGCTCCTTCGCATTCATAGATGCTGTGAGGTATGTTATCCTCGCTTATATATGCCTCGTATGCGGCATCAAAGATGATGACAGCACCGGTATGGTTTGCATGATCTACCCATTTTTGAAGCTCATCCTTTGTTATTACTTCACCCGTGGGGTTATTGGGAAAGCACAGATATATGACATCTGCTTCTCTGTCGGGTATCTCGGGACAGAATCTGTTTTCCTTTGTGCACGGCATGTACAGAACATCAGACCATTTGCCGCCTATCTCATCAAAGCTGCCCGTTCTTCCTGCCATAACGTTTGAATCAACATATACGGGATAGACGGGATCGCAGACTGCTATAACGTTGTCTCTGGCAAATATCTCCTGGATGTTTCCCGAATCCGATTTTGCTCCGTCGCTTACAAATATCTCATCGCTCTCTATCTTGCAGCCAAGAGGTTCATATACCTTTTTAACTATGGTATTTCTTAAAAAATCATATCCAAGGTCGGGAGCATAGCCCTTAAATGTAGCCTTGTCAGCCATCTCATCAACAGCCTTGTGCAGTGAATCGATAATGGCTGTCGCAAGCGGCAGAGTTACGTCTCCAATGCCCAGTCTTATTACCTTCTTATCGGGGTTTGTATCAGAAAATGCCTTTACTTTTTTTGCGATATCCGAAAACAGATAGCTTCCTCTGAGTTTTAAATAGTCTTCATTGATCTTTAACATATTTCCTCCAAAAAATTAAGCGCCCCGAAACAGATGCATGCACATCTGTCTCAGAACGCCTTTGTCCTGCTTATAAATTGGTTATACAACAGGACAATCCTATATGCAAGTATTTTATAGGCAATTTAGAAATTTGAATAACCCATCAGGGATTCATCGACCTGCTTTGCGGCCTCTCTTCCCTCGGCTATGGCCCATACGACAAGTGACTGGCCTCTGTGCATGTCGCCTGCCGTAAATATCTTTTCATTTGATGTCCTGTGAGAACCGGTAGCAGTTGCAACATTTGTCCTTTCGTTGACATCTACCTTAAACTGCTTGGTCACATAGCTCTCGCTTCCAAGAAATCCTGCAGCGATGAGTACAAGGTCTGCCTTGAGCTCTTTTTCTGTTCCCTTTACAGGGACCATGTTCATGCGGCCGGTTTATTTGTAAAATACTCTTTCAAGCTCGACAGTCTTTACTCCTGTAAGAACACCTTTCTTATCCTTTATAAACTCCGTGACTGTCGTCTTAAAGATCCTGGGATCCTTGCCGTAGCAGTATATCGCTTCCTCCTGGCCGTAGTCTGTCTTTAAGACCTTTGGCCCTTCGGGCCACGGGTTGTT
>JAGCXJ010000154.1 GCA_017961385.1 Lachnospiraceae bacterium | reverse complement strand
CGAAGTTATAATTCTTGCTGTGTTTACTATTTATTATAAACTCTTTTGCTGCTTCTTCAATGTTATCACAGATTACTATAAGGACAGAATCTGTATTCTTATGGTCAGGACCGGGAGTAGTATGATTTATTGCGTATTCCCATGCTTTTTGATCAAGTTCCTTGATCATTTCTAGACTAAGACTATCTTTAAGAGAAAAATATACGTATTCCGAACTGTGTATATCGGCAACTTTTGCTTTCTTTACGAGACAATACTGCTCACTCTTTGAATCAAATCTTGCTTCAGCATCAAATCCTTCGGCCACTTCAAATCTGCTGTCAGGAGCATCTTTTTTACTTACATCATAATAAACGGAATAGGATCTGATGAACTGTTCAAATACCGTTTTTCTATCGAGGTTTTTTACTATATCAATACGATTCCTGTTGCCGGTCATTGTTATGCCTCACTGTCAGGATCACTTTTTTTAACAGGCGCCGAAGTGTCAAGATCTTTTGCCACTTCATTTAGCTCTTCAATAACTGCACGTGCGGCTTTTTTTCCAGGAAGGGTAATCTCCATGAGTTCACGACCTTGAGCAAAAATGACAAGGTATTCGACTTCGATGTCTCCGTCTCCGCAGCATATATTCGCATGCAGTCTTTTAACTCTTCTGAATATCTTATCAGCGTCCTTATAAGATATATAATAGTATTTGAATCCCTTTTTTACAAACAGATAACCATCAGCGATGATAACAGATCCGATACTATGGCCGTTTTTGCATATAGATGCAAGATTTGAATAACTGTCTGTATTTGTTTCTTGAGAGATCAATGATATATATTTCATATGAATCACATTGCCATGATAATCTTTCTTACACGTTCCTCTTCTATTTCAACGGCATATACATTTTCAGAAAATTCCTTGACAGAACCTATACCGTTTTGCAAAACAAATCTGAGCTTGCCGTTTCGTACTTTTTTATCTGTATAAAGTTTTTTCACAAGATAATCTCTGTCAATATAATCTGGGATGGCCACAGGAAGTCCTGTTTTATTAAGAAGTGCGATAACTCTGTCTTTTTCCTCTTCATTTATAAGACCAAGATCATATGCAAGATTAACTTCAGCAACAAGTCCGATTGAAACGGCCTCTCCGTGCATAAGTCTGTATTCACTGGCAGTTTCGATCGCACGACCTACTGTATGACCAAGATTAAGCACTTCCCTTAATCCGGATTCAAGCTCATCCTTCATGACGACATTATACTTTATTCTGACATTCTCACGAGCTATATGCATACAGCATTCTTTATCAAGGGAAAGTATCTTATCGATATTATCCTCGAGATAATCAAAGAATGAAGCATCTGCGATGCAGGCATGCTTTATTGTTTCTGCAAGACCGTCTATTATCTGTCTGTTTGACAGAGTATTCCATGTCATTATATCCAGATATACTTTTCTTGGCTGATTGAATAAGCCTATAAGATTTGTAGCAAGAGGGGTATCAACAGCAGTCTTGCCGCCGACTGAAGCATCAGCCGCAGCCAGCAGAGTTGTTGCGTAATTGATAAAAGGAACACCGCGACCGTATGTACCGGCTAAAAAACCTGCAAGATCGGTTACAACGCCTCCTCCTACAGCTATGATCGCACAGTCGCGTCTGTAGCCTTTTGAAAGCATTTGATCTTCTATCATAGCTTTTGTTTCACGGGTTTTGCTCTTTTCTCCTTCGGGAAAAACGAAGATATCGACAGAAAAACCTGCATTTATAAGTTTTTCAGATATAGGTTTTGCGTAAAGATCATTAACTATACTGTCTGTAATGATCGCCAGTTTCTTTACATTACCAAGAAGTCCGTTCTCAAGGTCTTCTACAAGTTTATCCTGCAATCCGAAATCAACGACTATGTCATAGCTGTCATCAACGACCTTTTTAAGATCTACTCTAAATATACTCATGGATCCTCTTTCAATTTAATTATTCTTCAGAGCATTTTTGAAGAGCAAGACAACCGGTCCTTGCTACTTCTATTATACTTACACCTGTGAGCATTTTTATAAACAGAGCTGTTCTTTCCGGTGTATCACACATCTGGATTATCATATGCGTCTTACTCATATCAACAATAGATGCCCCCATGATATCACAGTTCTCCATTATATCTCTTCTTGTGTTCTTATTGTATTTTACCTTGATGAGCATAAGCTCTCTGCTTATAGCGCAGGGTTCATCGAAAGTCTTAACCTTAATAACATCAAGTTTTTTATTAAGTTGTTTTTCTATCTGTTCAATGGTGCGCTCATCTCCGCTGCTGACTATAGTCATACAGGAAACATCCGGATTGTCAGTTTCTCCAACAGCAAGACTGTCGATATTGAAACATCTGCGGCTGAACAGACCTGCCACTTTGCATAAAACACCGGATCTGTTCTCAACCAGAACTGAATAAATTCTTTTCATACCTTATCTCCTAGCAGTTTGCCAAAGGATTAATCATGCATTCCATAAGATATCTTGTATCATCCTTTAGGAATTTTTCTATGGCATCATCAACTTCGCTCATATTGTTAACTCTGATGAAAGGCATATCATATGCGGCAGCCAATTTTGAAAGATCAGGATTACCGCTAAGATCAACAACTGAGTAGTTATCAGCATAATTGTAATGCTGGAACTGTCTTACTAATCCAAGGTACCCATTATTGAATACAATTATCTTAACAGCTACATCATTCTGCCTGATAGTTGCCAACTCGCACATACTCATCTGGAACGAGCCGTCGCCGCATACGGCAACTACCTGTTTATCTTTGGCGGCCATTTTAGCTCCCATAGCGGCAGGAATTGAATAGCCCATTGTTCCCATGCCGCCGGTTGTCAGAAACTGACCGTTGACAATCTTTGCATATCCGCATGACCACATCTGATTCTGACCGACATCAGCTACATAGATAGCATCATCGTTCATGGCTTCGGTAAGTTTTTGAATAAACAAAGGAGCGTCTACGTATTCATTGTTTTGAGAGGGCTTGTCACCTAGCCTTGTTTTATATTCGGAAAGCTTATCTAGCCATTCGCTGTAATCAGCGTCATATTCCTTAACTAAAAGGTCATCAAAAATATAATATGCATCACCGACAAGAGGTATTGAAGGGCCAGCATTCTTACCTATCTCTGCCGGATCCACATCAATATGGATCATTACCTTGTCCTTCGTGATAAGATCAGGCTGATTTACGGCTCTGTCGGCCACTCTCGCGCCAACAACCATTATCACGTCGCATTCTGCTACAGCACGGTTTGCATATGCTTTACCGTTATTGCCGACCATTCCAAAGTATAAAGGGTGATCAGTAGGTAAAACTCCGATTCCCATCATGGTTGAAACAACGGGAATATTATGCTTTGTAGCAAATTCCTCAAGTTTGTCTCCTGCATCAGATAAAAGGACGCCGCCTCCTGCATATATCAGAGGTCTTTTGGCTTTTTCAAGTTCCTTTATGACCTTATTTATCTGGACCATATTGCCTTTTACGGTAGGCTTGTATGTTCTCATATTGACTTCAGAGGGATATGTGAATCTTTTAACCTCAGCCTGTTGCATGTCGATGGGAACATCAATGAGGACAGGTCCTTTTCGACCTGTATTAGCAACATGGAAAGCTTCCTTCATGATACGAGGAATATCATCAACATCGCGAACAAGATAGGAATACTTAACAAATGATTCACATGCACCGGTTATATCAGCTTCCTGGAATACATCTCCACCCATAAGTTCGCTCTTAACCTGACCTGTTATGCAAACAAGAGGAATGCTGTCTGCAAATGCTGTAGCGATACCTGTGATCAGGTTTGTTGCACCGGGACCGCTGGTAACAGCACATACACCGGGAATACCTTTCTTAACTCTCGTATAGCCGCTGGCTGCATGGGCAGCTGACTGCTCTGTCCTGACAAGAGTGGAATGAATCTTTCCGGATGCTCTTACAGCTTCGTAAAACGGAGCTATAGCCACACCGGGATAGCCATATATTTCAGTAACGCCTTCTTCAATGAGGCATTTTACCATTATATCTGCACCGGTCATAATTTATCTCCCTAAAACAAATAATCATGTATGAAAAGTATACACTCAAAAAATTATCATGTAAAACATCATTTAAATTTCTTAAAGAAATTGCTTAGAGGCTCCACTACATTGCCAAGATCCTCTATAGCTTGATTCAGACCTTCAAAATCTATGGAATTTATGTTGTCGAAAGCAGAAACAAGACTCTCAGAACTGTCGTTGACAAGCTTGGTGACTGATTCAAGAGTCGTTTCCATTGTATCTATAGTGGATGTCATATCAGTCATTATCGATTGAGCCTGCTCTAAAGTATCATTTGCGGTCAGCATAGTATCTTCCGCAACTTTTAATGTGTTTAATACTGCAGGTATAACGCATGCGACAAGAGCCACAAATAAAGCCATCAAAAGTGCAGTTACTCGTGACCACACAAGTCTTTTTTTGTTAAGATCTCTGATCTGTTTTAGATAATCAAGAGTTTCATTATTGTTTTCCATGCTATTTGCCCCTTTCTGATATTTAACTCATGAGACCATATTAAGAAGTCTCTGACACAATTTTACTGCAGCTGCAGCATCCTTGCTGTAACCATCAGCATTTATTTCCTGAGCATAGTGTTCGCTGGTTACTGCACCGCCTATTACAACCTTTGCTTTAAGACCATTTTCCTTTACAAGGTTGTTGACTATCTCCATCTGTTTCAGTGTAGTAGTCATAAGCGCTGACAGAGCGATTATATCGGCATTATATTGCTTTGCTGCTTCGATTATTCTCTCTTTAGAAACATCCTTGCCAAGATCGATGACATTGAAACCATAGTTCTTGAGCATAAGTGCAACAAGATTCTTTCCAATATCGTGTATATCTCCTTCGACAGTTGCTATTACGATGACAGGCATCTCATCCTTGTTTGAACCGCTTGATAATAACGGCTCAAGGATCTCGATCGACATCTTCATCGTTTCGGCACTGGATATCAGCTGAGGAAGGAAATATTTTCCTTTTTCAAACAGATCGCCGACTTCATTTATTGCAGGTATTAGAACATCATTTAAAAGAAACTGAGGATCGCAACCTGCCGCAATGCAGTCATTTGTAATCTTTTCAACTGTGCTTTTTTTCCCTTTAAGAACTGCTGTCTTTAATTCATCTTCAGGTTTTGATTCGCCTGTCTGTGAAGATTGCCTGGATGATGAAGCAGCAAGAGAAACATTGCCGCCAGTAGAATCAACGCCGGCTTCTGCCAGTGCATTCATCTTTTCGATGTAAATTATATCTGAATCCTGTTTGTTTCGAAGAAGATTTGCTGCTAGAGCAGTGCTCATCAGCAGGTTCTGGTTCGGATTTGATATAGCCATTGTAAGGCCGTTGGCAATTGCCATACTTAAGAAAGTAGCATTTATATATCCTCTTTGAGGAAGACCGAATGAAATATTGGATAGTCCACACGTTGTAGCATAGCCGTTTTCATAACAGTATTTAATCGTCTCAAGCGTTTCTATTCCGGCATTTTTATTGGCACCGACTGTTGCGACAAGCCCATCAACTACAATATCTTCTTTTTTGAATCCAAGTTTTAATGCTTCATTACTAACGGTCTTGATAATGTCTATCTTTTCATCAAGATTTTCAGGCAGTCCTTTATCGGAAAGAGGCAGCAAAATAAACATTGCACCATATTTCTGTGCGATCTTTAAAAGCGGATCTCTTTTATGGCTCTCGTTAGATATTGAGTTGATCAAAGCTCTTCCCGGATATTTTCTGAGTGCTGCTTCAATTATATCAACATGAGATGAGTCTATACACAACGGCAGCTGAGTGACAGTTGATAACTCCTCGATCGTTCTTAGCATGAGTTCTTTTTCATCAACACCGCTCATTCCAAGATTTACATCAAGCAGTGAAGCTCCGTTAGCTTCCTGTTCTGTGGCAAACTCAAGTGCTTTTTCTATGTTACCTTCTAAAAGTTGTGCCTGAAATGCTTTCTTTCCGGTAGGATTGATTCTTTCACCAACTATCATGAAACTATCATCAAGAGTAAAAGAAACAGTTTTTCTCTCACTTGTCAGATAATGCATATTTGGTTTTCTGTCTATACTTATCTGTGCTTTTACAAATCTTTTATTAAATACTGCTTTTATATAGTCCGGATTGGTGCCACAGCAACCACCTATAATCGTTGCTCCTGCATCGATTATGCCCTGCATCTCATTGGCGAAGTTTTCAGGAGTATTGTCGTAAACTGTGTCACCGTTATCATCAAGTCTCGGTATACCTGCATTGGGCTTGGCTATTATCGGAATATCAACAACTTCTCGCATAGCTCTTACATTTGCATACATATCCTTGGGACCTGTTGAACAGTTTGTTCCGATAGCATCTACTCCGAGACTTGCCAGAGTGATCGCAGCTGTTTTTGCATCTGTTCCTAAAAGCGTTCTGCCGTCGGATTCAAAAGTAAGTGTAGCCATTATAGGCAGATCACAGGACTCTTTGATCGCTATAACACAGGCTCGAGTCTCCTGAACACTCATCATTGTTTCAACAATAAAAAGATCGACACCACCTTTTATCAGTGCATTTGCCTGTTCTTTGTATATTTCTATGAGTTCTTCAAACTCCATGGGCCCCATGGGCTTTAGCATAATGCCTGTCATAGTCATATCACCGGCGATAAAAACTTTATGGTCGGCACCTTCTACAGCCTTTCTGGCATTATTCACAAGTCCGATATTAATCTCTTCAAGTCTGTCTTCCAGTCCGTGTTCAGCTAGTTTGGGTCTGTTTGCAGTAAAAGTTGGAGCATAGATTATATCTGCGCCAGCATTGGCGTATGCAGACTGAATAGATATCTGAACATGAGGATTATCTATCATCCATGCTTCAGGGCATACTCCCTGAGGCATACCTTCTTTAATAAGGCATGATCCCATACCGCCATCTAGAAGTACTATTCTATTTTGTGTTAATTCTTTAAATTCCTGTTTAGTCATAATCTGAATAATTTAAAAACACCAAAGATCCTCTAAACACTTGAACCTTTGGTGTATGATTGCTTATTGCGTATTTTCACCGTTCTGAGCATTTTCTGTTTCTGAAAACTCATTCTCGTCGCTTTGCGGTTCGTACTCATCATAGAGATCTGCGTCATCATCGTCTTCTGTATCTGTGTTTTCGATGCTTTCGACCTCAGGAGCAACTGTATCCTCATTTACAGGATTGAAATCTGTAGCTTCTTCTTCAGTTATTGAAACACCTTCACCTTCGGGAACACCACCCTGAAGGATGACTGATATATAACTGACTCGAGTTAATGCTCTATCATAATTCTGCTTAGCCATATCAACAAGCTGTTCATCAGCATTATCTGGATCGCTGGCCCATTCCTTGTACAGTCTGTCCGCTTCCTGCATATATGTATATGCATCGTCTGCCAATTCCTCACAGCCACTGAAGTTTTTGGGGACTTCAAGTTCCGACATTAGTCTAAACTGTTCAGTTAGCTTATCAAGCTGGTCACAAACAAGCGCAGGAGCCTGAGTCTTGGATTCGTCGATAAGGTCTATCGTTTCTGTGATAATGGAAATATTGCCATTAAAAGCCATCATTCCATCATAGTATTCTTCAAGTTTTTCTGTATTTCCGCATCCGCATAAACATGAGATGCTGATCACAGCTAAAATTACACAAAACTTTTTCATATCTCTCCCATATCTATATAATGTGTCTTATTAAACAGTATACCACAAAATATAATAACACATTATCAGTAAAGTGGGTAGTGTTTTGTTAAATCACACAAAACAAAGGCAAAACCGATATGGTTCTGCCTTAACTGATAGTAAAGCGTTATTTATATATAATAGTCAGATCTACACTGTCTTTCTTTACACCGACAATTACATCACTTGCGATGCTTGCAACGATCGATCTTTCGAGTTCATCCCACGCTTCTTTAGAATGATCATCTTCCTGGTCAAATGTTTCAAGGGAATTCTTATAATTCTTTAACGACCAGACAAAAGGTTCACCTATAAGTGGAGCTTCATTGATCATGCCATATCCGATAAAATATCCGTTACTGTATATCTGCTGATCCTTCATAATATCGTTATAGCTTAAAAAACCGGTGTCGATTATGTCAGCGATCTTACTCATAAAACCTTTGACGGCACTGTTTTTCCCGGATGTTGAAAGTGACAGAAGGCGGTCCTTTTTGTCAATGTTCATGTTAGTAGTCGCATTCAGTCTGATCCTATATTCACCGTCTTCATTTTCAAGCCAGAACTGTGCTTTGAAATCACCAGTCATCATTCTAACAAGTCCGATAGTTTCCTCTACCAAGAGACGTAATCTTATTGCTTTTTTCCTGTCGATATTCTGACGATTTATGAATCCGTCGGCAATATCAAGTGCTTCAACAAGGCTTTCCTCAACACTGGAAATACAAAGTTCGCTTGTCTTTTGCATAGTAATCTCCTTTATTCAACTGTGAGTATATCTGAAAATCCAGTTACTTCAAAAATCTCGTTGATCTCTTCGGAAACATTTTTCACTACCATTTTGCCTTGCTTGTTCATTGTTTTCTGAGCAAGCAAAAGGACACGAAGACCGGCACTAGAGATGTATTCCAGTTCAGCCAGATCAAATGTAAGACTTGTTACATCTGCAAGATCGTTTCTTACAGGAGCCTCAAGCTCAGGCGCTGTAACAGTATCAAGTCTTCCACTGAGTTTAAATGTGAGTTCGTTGCCATTCTTTTCGGTGTTGATGTTAAGCATATCGTGATCTCCTTCCAAATCTCAATATTTACATATACTATATTAACACTATTTTGAAGTGTTATAAACAATTTCCGTTGTATTCCAGACAAAGCATTGTCAGATCATCAAACTGTTCAGCATCTTTTACAAAATCTCCTATAGCTGATCTGACATTAGTGATCAGACCTTTAACGCTTGTATCATTTGACTGATTAAGTGATGTTAGAAGTCTTTCACTACCAAACATCTGCATTTGCGCGTTTGTTGCTTCAGTTATGCCGTCAGTGTATATGAACAGTTTGTCGCCGGGTTTAAAATCGATGGTGTATTCATGATAGTTTGTGTCAGGCATTCCGCCTATAACAAATCCGTGCCTGTCTTTGAGTATTTCAAAATCGCCATCAGCATGTTTTATGATCGGATATTCATGACCTGCATTTGCAGCAACCATTTTTCCCGTGGATATCTCAAGAACGCCGACCCAGACAGTCACAAACATCTCAACCTGATTATTCGAGCATAAAGCTTCATTAGTCTTTGCCAGTATATCCGCTACAGATCGTCCGAGCATTGCGCAGCTCTGAAGTATGGTTTTTGATATCATCATGAATAGTGCTGCGGGAATACCCTTCCCCGATACGTCTGCTATTAATGTGCACAGATGATCTTCATCGATTAAAAAGAAATCATAAAAGTCTCCACCTACTTCTCTTGCCGGTTCCATGCTTGCAAAGATATCAAATTCTTTTCTGTCAGGAAAAGGCGGAAATATATGTGGAAGCATAGAAGCCTGTATTGCTGTCGCCAGAGTAAGCTCAGTGCCGATACGTTCCTTTTCAGCTGTTATTGCTGTAAGATTTTTTTCATACTCGGATAGCTCGATCTCCATGTCTGCCATTGCAAGACACAGATTTTCTATCTCATCTCCTGTATGTATGTTCAGGTTAGAAAAATGCTCAATATTTGAAACATTATTATGCCTGTCCTTAACATAGTCCTGTGATGCCTGAGCAATCTGGTTTATAGGAAAGATCAGTGCCTTTTTTATGTGCTTTGTTTGTAACCATGCAAGGGAAATGGTAACGATTATAAAAGCAACGGTGAGTCTTAAAGAAAAATCTACCATTCCGAGTAAAAGATTCTCAATAGACATATCTACCTGCATGAAAGAACATAGCTGGTCATCATCATCCAGTATCGGGACGCCTACAGTACATAATAAGCCATACTTTTTTGTGTACTCGATATAGTAAAGAGGTTCTTCTCGATCATAATCAAGAAGTCTGAGCATACCATCTTTGTTAGATACTTCCCATTCGCCCGGATACAAACGTGTTTGAGTATTAGCATCTGTATCGACCATATATATGACTCTCTGGTTTTTTACATCATACATAGCAATATATACGTCAAATACATTATTATACTTTCTTATTTGGTCTAGAATTCTAAATAGATCGTCATAATTGCCCTTTGCATGAATATCTGCATCATTGAAATATGAACGATACTCTTCTGTTCCCATTTTTTGACGTTCATCTTCACTGAGGCTGTTATATATAGACATTATGCTTTGGGAAAATCCAACAGCATCAGCTCCGTGTGTTGCTGACATCTTTGCTTGATTGGCAGTAGTTGTAGCGACACTTATATAATGTTTGGTTGTTGAAACTGCGTAGAATGTCAGTGCAACAAGCTGACAAATAAGGCCAAAAATAATACAACTCTTTATTGTAGATCTGACAGTTTTGGCAGAAAGAGAATTATGCAGCTTCTCCAAATTGTTCATATCCTTGACTGATTTCTTGCTCATAAATCTACGAATATCCTTACCTTATTTTCTTTTTCAATGTCAGAATGTTATTACCGTTTTCGTATTTGTAGTTAACTTCATCCATATTCTTCTTAACCAAAAAGATTCCTAATCCTCCAACCTGTCTTTCTTCACTTGTCAGAGTTATATCCGGATCATCTTTTTCAAGCGGATCGTAAGGTACACCATTATCTGTAAATGAAATCAATACTGTTGATCCATCATTTTCAGATTCAAAATTGATAAACACATCACCTGTTTCAGGATAATAGGCATAACTTGCTATATTGATAAAGATCTCTTCAATAGACAGATCTATCTGCATCTGAATCTTCATAGAACAATCGAGTTTTTCAAGCTCATTATCTATAAACATTAGGACATCATTAAGATTTTCTTTTGTTGCGCTAATTCTTAGTTCGCTCATACACTCGTACCCTCTGAAAAATGAACATCAAAAACGAACATATCCTGATTAGATGTTAACAAAAAAAGATGATATATACAATGTTTTTAAACAAAATACAGGGATGCGAAAAGCATCCCTGTAAATCAGTATTCATTATGAAAATATTAGAATTTACCAGCCTTTGCTGCCTCTTCGATGGATACTGCTGTAGAAACGGTCATACCAACCATAGGATTGTTACCTGCACCGATAAGACCCATCATTTCTACGTGAGCAGGAACAGATGAAGAACCTGCAAACTGAGCATCAGAATGCATACGTCCCATTGTATCTGTCATACCATATGAAGCAGGACCTGCAGCCATGTTATCAGGATGAAGTGTACGTCCTGTACCGCCGCCTGAAGCAACTGAGAAGTACTTCTTGCCAGCTTCAACTCTTTCTTTCTTGTATGTACCTGCTACAGGATGCTGGAATCTGGTAGGATTTGTTGAGTTACCTGTTATTGAAACATCAACATTTTCCTTCCACATGATAGCAACACCTTCCTGTACATCGTTAGCGCCGTAGCAGTTAACCTT
>JAGCXJ010000153.1 GCA_017961385.1 Lachnospiraceae bacterium | reverse complement strand
GATCATATAATGATACCAAAGATCATTCACGGGATATGGTTTTCGGGTGATCCCCTGCCTGATCTTTATAAGAGCTGTCTTGAGTCATGGAAGAGATATGCTCCTGACTATGAGATAAGGATCTGGGATCTTGAAACATACAGATGCGATGACTGTCTGTTTTTTAAGCAGGCGATCAAAGATAAGAACTACTCTTTTGCATCCGATTATGCAAGAGCCGACATCTTATATAGATACGGCGGCATATATATGGATCTTGATGTAGAGATGCTCCGCCCCATAGACGATCTTTTATACAATGATGCATATATGAGCTTTGAATCCCTTGACCGTATCGAATGCGGATCGGGTATGGGAGCAAAGCCCGCTCATCCTATAATAGGCGAGATCTGCGACAGCTATAAGAAAAGACCGTATTTTAACAAGAACGGGGACTGGGATAATTCCACCTGTCCTGTCAGATATACAAAGATCATAGAAAAGCATGGCCTTGTAAAGAACGGAGGCTTCCAGTTTGTTGAGGACATAACAGTATATCCTTTTGAAGTGCTTACGGGAAAGAGCTTTGATACAGGGATATGCTATAACACTGAATTAAGCTATACACTGCATCATCATAACGGAAGCTGGATACCAAGAGGCGCCAAAGACGCGATGAGTGACAGATATGAGAAGATCAAAAGCTTTCTCATATCAAAAGACATAAAGATATAACAGAAAAGAGGAAGGGATCATGAGTGATCTTGTAATACGCGAAGCATGCCTGGATGATGCCGAAAGACTGGCTGAGATCTATTCGCACTATGTAATCAATACGGCTGTATCATTTGAATATGAAGCACCGACCGTGGAAGAATTCAGGGAGAGGATAAGAAGGATAAAGGCAAAGTATCCCTATCTTGTATGCTTAAAGGACGGAAAGATAATCGGCTATGCATATGCCGGCACCTACAGCAAGAGGGAAGCATATGCATGGACTGTGACCACATCAATATATGTTGACAGGGATCATCGAAGGATGAGAGCAGGCAGCGCTCTTTATGCGGCACTTGAAGAAGCGCTTAAAAAGCAGGGCATCGTAAATCTTCTTGCGGGAGTAGCCTATGCAGACAAGGAAGATGAGTATCTTACCTTTGACAGCTGCAGATTTCATTTAAAGGAAGGCTATACAGAGGTCGCCCACATGAAATCTGTCGGTAAGAAGTTTGACAGATGGTATGACCTCTTGTGGTACCAGAAGAAGATATGAACAATAAAAAAGATCAGTCAGTGACTGATCTTTTTTGCTATAAACAACAGGTATGTTATGAATATGATTTGAGTATCTCAGCTTCCGAATTCAGTTCGTTTACTATGCCATTGATCTTTTCAACGATCTTCTGATTCATTTCGCCGCTTGAATATGTGTTGCTGGCATGAGCGGTAACCTCTTCGGTGATCGCTGAAATTGTCTGGATGCTGTTGATGATCTCTGCGTTTGCGCTCGCGAGATTAGAAACATTAGAATTCATGGCATCCGAATGAGAACGGATATTCATTACTCTTTCGGATATTGCTGCGAAGCTCTCTGAAGTCTGTGCTGCGCATGCGCTTTCTTCTTCACCTGTCTTTATCAGGGATTCTATTGTATCTACCATTACACCAAGCTGAGAGCGGATGTTTTCGATCAGCTTGTTGATATCGTCAACTGCCGATGTGGTCTGGCCTGCAAGATCCGAGATCTCGCTTGCTACGACTGCAAAACCTCTTCCGGCTTCACCGGCACGCGCTGCTTCTATGGAAGCATTTAAAGCAAGCAGAGAAGTCTGATCGGCAACTGATGTGATAAGATCTGTAATGGAGTTCATCTTTGCCGTTGTATCCTGGAAATCCTTTAAGGCTGACTGAACATTCTTTCCTGCCTCGTCTACCTGATTTGTAAGGCTGTCCATCTGAGTGATATGCTTCTTGCCGTCATCTACAGCCCGCATTGTTTCCTGTACACGATCTACGATCTGGCTGCATGAGCTCTCAACATTGTTTATATGATCCTGGATCTCTTCGGTCTTTAAAAGCTGATTCTGAACAGCCTCTGCAGATTCGGCAGATCCGCTGTTGACCTCATCCATGTTTTCAAGTGTCTGATCAACGCTTTCCTTAAGATCACTCATCTGTGATGAGATGGAAGATATGGAATCAGTCATCTGACCTGCAACTGACAGGATATCGTCTATGAGCTTTTGGGTCTTGTTTTCCTCAAGGCTTACTCTGGCAGCCCTGATCTTCTGAAACTTTGTAGCAGATGCTGTTGTGATGACAAGCATCACTGCTGTGATAGCTAAAAGAACAACACGCATCGGATACGCTGTTATATCATCTGTGCTGAGTCCGCCCTTTGACATTGTCATCGCTACAGTTATGGCATTTATGAGTACGCATCCGCCGCTTACCGCGATCGAAAACTTTACATCATGATATACGGTGACTATTACGAGCAGCGGTATCGCATACAGATAGACTACTCCGCCTTCCGCGGTAAACATCAATACGAGATATAAAAGACCAAAGCCTGCTCCGACCACATGCTTTATAAGCGGATGGCTGTGATCCATTCTGTAAAATACCCACGATAGCACTATCGGAAGCAGTGCAAGTATGATGGTCACGATCCCGACACCTGTGGGTATCAGCTGCTGAGGAAGGAGTATTATGTAGGTTATTGCTATCATGCCGCATATCGCTGTCGCTGCAGCAGCTGCCTGCTTGTTTGCGATAGCAAGTTCCGAGCTTGAAGCCAGTCTGTTTAACTGCTGTTCGTTTATCATTACTTCATCGTTCATGAATATACCTCCATTCGTTTGTGGATTTTATGATTGTATCATCTTTAACGTAACAAAAGCGTATACAGAAAAATAAAAAAGGACCGGCGGTCCTTTTTTAAACTTCGTTATTAAGTATCAGATCTATCATTATCGCGGCTGCTTCCGGATCAAACTGCTTGCCTGCGCATGCATCAAGCTCGGAAAGTATCTCTTCCTTGCTCAACGCATCTCGATAGCATCTGAATGAGCTCATTGCATCATATGAATCCGCAACACAGATGATACGTGCTATGAGCGGTATGTTCTCTCCTTTAAGATGCTGAGGATAACCTCCGCCGTCATATCTTTCATGATGATAAAGCGCTCCTGCGATTATATCGGGGATGGCTGAGAAGTCCTTTAGCATCTCGGCACCGTGAGTGGTGTGGGTCTCAATGACTTTTCTTTCCTCGGGCGAGAGCTTTGCGGGCTTGTTTAGGATATTGTCGGGGATACTCATCTTGCCCACATCATGCAAAAGAGCTATGTAGTAGATGTTATCGAGTTCCTCTTCATTAAATCCCATGTGGGATGCTATCTGCTTGGTATACTGAGCAACTCTTGAAGAGTGGCCGTTTGTATAAGGATCCTTCGCATCGATGAAGTTTGTGAATGTCTTTATCGACTGGATGATTATCTGTCTGTCCATCTCGCGACGGCGCTTGTAGTAGACTGACATTGCACGTATCGATATGGTGGATATCAGTGCTATCAGCCATATCATCGCGATAATGCTTGTCACATAGAACATCGCAAAGTGGGTCGCAGGATATACAGGCGTAGCTTTCAGTGTGAACTCCTCTATGTCCGTAGTCAGAGGAGAGAAGAGTATGAATCCGAAAGTGGCTCTGTCGTTTGGCAGGACATTGTTGTTAAAATCCAAGCCTGTTATCTTTATTCTGTTATCACTGCCGATCTCGTATTCAAAGCTCCAGTAATCGCTTATCTCCGAATCGGCAGGGAGCGTAAACTCTACCGACCAGTCGACAAACGGATACTTTGTATTGTTGATGAGAGCACCGTCATACTGATTGGCTCTTAATCCGAATTTTTCGAGCCATCCTTTGGATATGGGGATCTCAAAGCCCAGATCCTGCTTATTCATATCCTGTGATGCGTTCAGCTTATACGTTACGGGATCCACATGATTTACCTGGTATCTTACAAACAGAAAACCTGCGATGATCAGAATAAATACAAGCAAATGAATGATATAAATCTTGTCAAGTAATCTCTTAGCCATAGTCCATTCCTTCTACAACTCTTAATTTTACCTTAATGATTCTTAAAATTCAATAATGCAGGCGCTCCTTTATAATCAAATTTGATCGTGCTCAAATTGCTTTTT
>JAGCXJ010000152.1 GCA_017961385.1 Lachnospiraceae bacterium | reverse complement strand
GATAAAGAAAAAAGAGGCTGAAGAGATAACGTACTACTGCTTCTATTTTTACTACAGGGCTTACGGAGATGACGGGGCTGAACTGTTCGATCCGATAAGGGAAGACGAGATCATCCCTCTTTTGACAGATCGGCTCGGATATACCACTGAACAGATGGATGCAATGAAGGATACGGTCATGGATCCGCCCAATTTAAACAGGACCGCCCTTTACAGAGCAACAAAGAAATATTATAAGAATTATCATTGATAAACAGGAAAGTAAAATATGAAATGTAAGTTTTGCGGAAGCAATCTGGGGATAGAGGACGAGTTTTGTCCTCACTGCGGCAAGCCAAACGATCAGTTCGAAGGCAACCGTGCCGAGATGAAGGAATACAAAGAAGAGTTTGAGAAGACCAAGGAAGAAGTAAAGGAAAGCTCAAAAACAAACAGCAGGATCGGCAGGCTCATTGTTATCGGAGTGCTGTGTGCGATCATTTTTGTCATGCTTATACGCATACATGATTTTAATGATTTTGATACAAGGGAAAGAAAAAGAAACAAGAAAATTGAAGATTATGTAAGTGAGCACAAGGATGAGATAGATGCCAAGCTGATTGAGCTTGAGGATAACAGGGATTATCTGGCTATGGATTATTTCGTGCTCAATTACCGCCTAAGGAGCAACAGTGACTACTATCCCGAATACGGCAAAGTATTTGCGGCATCGATACAGTACAGAGTTATCCATGATGACATATTAAACATCATGGACGGATATGACGGATACGAAAATCTGAAAGACAGAGACTGGTGTGACAACATCGCCAAGTACATACTTGACTATGATGTATATGTACAGCCGGAGTATTTTAATCCCGATTCAACATTGCATGAAACCGGACATGCGGCATATATAAAGGACTGCAGGATGGCTATTCAGGACATGGTGCAGGCATACTTTGATCTGACATATGATCAGGCAAACGGCATGTGGCTGATGGGCAAGGATGATCTTTGCGACATGCTCTATAGCAAATGCATGGATCTTTATCCGGAGGAAGAGTAAGATGAGCAGAAAAAAGACAAAACAAGATCCGGTCAATATATTTTTGGATGTGATAATAATCATACTGATATTTGCCATGATACCTGTCGGGTTTTTCTATTATAACGCCAGGTCATACGCTGAAAAGCCTTCCTTTACACGGGATGCGCAGATGATGGGATTCTTGCTTGAAAAAAGAGACTATGCAGCATTCATTCAGGGCAGATATGTAAATTCTTATAACGGTGATACGAGTACGGACGGATATAATGCACTCGCGGATTACATTGAAGCCGCATTTAATTACAAGATCTATGATGCATAGACTTATAAGGAGAAAGCAGACAGTCAGAAGTAAATAATGAATGATTCGAAAGCATCTATGGGCAGTCTGACTGTATTTGCAGATAAGATCGATGAGATGATGGGAATAGAAAAGTAAATGACAGATCATATATATAATGAGAAAAGGCCTGCAACTCACAGGCCTTTTTGTACTACATCAGCGATTTAAAGAAATCACATTCATCGTCTTTTGCTTTTTTTGCATCCGGCGATTTTATATTGCAGTGGAATACATGATAGAGAGTATTACTGTCATCACCGTATTCCTTAAATACATGTTTTACATTGCTTTTTTCAAGTGCGGATATCATGAAAGGCGCTTGGGCTTTTAGCTCGTCGCCGTTTGCCGTCATCACAAAGCTGGGAGGAAACCTGTCGGTCACAAAGTTTGCGGCTGATATCATGTGCAGTTCCTCAGGTGTACCTTTGTCTTTTAGAAAATCTCTGATCAGCGAGCTGTTTTCACTGTTTTCAATGTTATAGAGCCCGCAGTTTAGAGCAATGCCAAGAAGCTTTAATCCTTCGGGAGTCTTAAACTTATAATTCTTTGCATATTCGGGATTTGTAAGTATGCATGCATATGTTGCAAGTATCTGAGCACCCGCTGAATCTCCGAGGGCAAATATATTGTCGGTGTCAAAGCCGTACTTGTCTGCATTTTTCATTATCCAGTCAAATACTGAGTTTGTATCCGTTATCTGAGCCGGGAACTTATGCTTCGGGGCAAGTCTGTATGAAAAGTTTACAACAGCAAATCCCCTGCTTGCCAGATCCATGCAGTAATACTGATATATCTCCTTGCTGCCGTATACCCAGCCGCCTCCGTGAACGCTCACTATCACAGGGCCAGGATTGGAAAGAGTCTTTGGACGGTAGACATCAAGTGATTGCCATTTATCATCCTCTCCATATATAATATTGTCAAACCTGTCTATGTCGGGCGGAGTAGAAAGACCTTTGTCTCTTTTTCTGTCCGAATTAAGACACATATGATAGAAAATAAAGTTGTTTAATGACATGAGAATACCTCCTTTTTTCAGTATACCACAGCTTATGAATTTTGAGGAAACACAGGATGAGATTATTTCGTGTTATAGTGTTCGGTATTCTGGCACTTGCAAACCTTTCTGTTTTTATATTGATCGGCTCCGGCTTCAACCTGTTTCAGTGTTTGATCTGCTTACTGATAGCTATACCTGAGCTTATAGCATTTAAAAAGAAAAAGGAGATAAAGCATAGCAAAGCGCTCTTCATTTTTGCCACTTTATTTGCCGCACTCATAGTAGGCTGGTTTTCGTGCTCCATATTCGGATTCGGAAAGATGGGAGTATACAGTCTGAAGGTAAAGTTTGCTGGCCACGCAGGATATACGACAAGTCATTTCCCGCAGACAGTGCCTGAGAATGCAAAGCTTATAGATATGGGACTTATGCCTACCATCATGCAGGGCGACGGAAATGTACATGCGACATTTAGCTGCGATGATCAGACGCTTTCATTACTTGAAAAAAAGGCAAGCGATAAAGCTATGATGACATTTACTATCAGTCAGTATCTTAATGGCGATATATCCGATGAGTATTACGAGATGGCCAAAAAGATACTTAATGAAAAATTTGACTTCAAGGATATGGAACCGTCTATCACGATAAATGCCTCAGATATCATCATGGCTCAGCATAAGAAATTCAATGATCATAACGGCACGCCTTCAGACAGTGAACTTGATGATGTAATGATATATATTATTGATTCGAATTTTTACTGGAATCATTTAAGGACAGATTCCGTTGTTGTGGATAGAACCAACAACCGTATAGAGTATATTGGACAGTAGCTTATGAAAGGAAAGATCATGAGACTAGGAAAGACCGGTATCGAAACTCCTCAGAATGCATTTGGTGCACTCCCTGTTCAGAGAGTCAGTGAAAAGGATGCGATAAAGCTCCTAAGAGATGCCTACGAAGGCGGGATGACATACTTTGACACAGCAAGATACTACAGCGACAGCGAACACAAGCTGGGTCTTGCCTTTGAGGGTATGAGAGATAAGATATTCATCGCCACGAAAACTGGAGCAGTCACCGCAGAAGGCTTTGTAAAGGATCTTGAAACATCGCTCAGAGAGCTTAAGACCGATTATATCGATGTCTATCAGTTTCATAAGCCCGCAT
>JAGCXJ010000151.1 GCA_017961385.1 Lachnospiraceae bacterium | reverse complement strand
TATCTGACGGCTTAAGGGCGGCTGCGCGATACAAAGCTTCTCCGCTGCCCTCGTAAAACTGCCTTCTTCAGCGACTGTCAGAAAATATCTTATATGTCTTAATTCCATAGCGTGTTTCCTCTTTACATGAAATTAATGTTAAACATAGATATACCTCAAAGGTATACCTATACCACTATTATATGTATTTCACAACATCATTACAAGGTGTTACTATAAGATCAGAAAAGGAAATACGGCAAGAATGGTAACAGTGAAATAGATTTATTTTGTAAGAAGGAGGCGATCTTTATGAAGAAATTTTTTGAACGTCTAGAAGAGATATTGGAGGCATATTATAAGACATTTGCTTAACAGATGTGGCAGGACCTAAAAAGGACAGTGCAGGCACTGTCCTTTTTCATGTTAATATCACTTGTTATTTATCTTTATCTGTGCAAGTATGACTCCTGCAAATACCAGAGCACATCCTATCAGTTCTCTTACACTGAGTGTCTGATGAAGGATGATAAATCCTGCCAGGGCTGAGAAAACACTCTCAAGCGACATGAGCAGAGAAGCTACAGTCGGCGGAAGATCTCTCTGGCCGAGAATCTGAAGCGTATAGCCTGCTCCGCTGGAAAGAAGTCCTGCATAGAGTATAGGCATTCCTGCAGCGATTATCGATGACATATCAGGCTTTTCTATTATGAGCATCCCGAACAGTCCAAATATCACGCAAACGAAAAACTGAACACAGCTCATGGCTACAGGGTCGACCTTGTCTACAAATCGATCTATCGTCATTATCTGCATCGAGAAGAGCAGTGCGCATACAAGGACCAAAAGATCGCCGATATTTACTCCGGTCTGTCCTGTTATGCTCAAAACGTAAAAACCGACAGTAGCGATAATAGCACTGATCCATTCGTTCAAGCCTATCTTTCTGTGAAGAAAGATGCTTAGAAGCGGTACTATTATGATGTACAGAGCGGTTATGAAGCCGGCTTTTCCGACACTCGTATAAATGATGCCGTATTGCTGGAAAAGTGAAGCGCTGAACAAGAATATTCCGCAAAGGACTCCTCCGATAAAGGTGTTCTTCCTGATATCGTGATCAAGGACAGTACCCTTGCCTTCAGACGAACGCTTCTTAGTACCTATATATATTACAGGCAGCAATACGAGTATACCCAGGATGTAACGGGTGCATATAAAAGTCCAGGGCCCTACATGATCCATTCCTACACTCTGGGCAACAAATGCCACACCCCAGATTATAGCTGTGAGGGTTAATAGAAGGGTCCCTCGTAATTGTTTATTCATACTAGTAAAGACTTGCTATGACTTCAACTTCGCAAAGAACATCCTTGGGAAGCTGTTTAACGGCTACACAGCTGCGCGCGGGCTTCTGGGTGAAGTATTTCTCATATACAGAGTTAAAGGCCGCAAAATCGCCCATATCGGCCAAGAAACAGGTTGTCTTTACAACGTTCTCATAACCGCATCCTGCTTCGATCAGGATTGCACCGATATTTTTGCATACCTGTGTTGCCTGTTCCTCTATGGTTGTGGCTTCAACATTACCCGTAGCAGGGTTTATCGGGATCTGACCTGATGCAAATAAGAACTTGTCGGCTATAACGGCCTGAGAGTAAGGGCCGATGGCTGCCGGAGCCTTGTCAGTAGATACTTTTTTGATCATTATTATTTCCTCCAAATTTATGTTTCAACCTATTCTAGCATAAGTCAGCCAACTTTTTAACAAGTATGTGAAAAAAAGCAATTGCAGGTATTTACAAATAAAAACGGGGATGTTATACTCTATGTAGTTTTAAAAACTACATGTAAAGGTTATTAAAACACAAGCAACTAAAAAGGGGTAGTAACATGACAGAATACAAGATTATAGCTGATAGCAGCTGCGAGCTTCCTGAGCAGTACAAAACCGACGAGAGAATAAAACTGGTACCGTTTAGACTTGAAATAGACGGTGTTCCGCTCAGAGATACTTCAGATCTAAACACAAAGAGCCTTCTTGAAAAGATCGTGGATTCAAAGGCGTTCATAAACAGTGCATGTCCTTCACCGGATGTTATCTATAACTGTATCGCTGAGGGCAATGAAAAGCGCATATATATCATCACAAGCGCATCAAAGCTGAGCGGATGCTATATATCAGCAATGATAGCCAAAAAGCTGTATGAGGATGCTCATGGTGATAAAGAGATATTTGTGATAGATTCAAAGAGCATATCCGGTGCCGAGAGCCGTTTAGCACTTCTTGTTATGGAACTTGAAGAACAGGGCATGGAAGCAGAGGAGATAAAGAAGAATCTTACAAGCTGCAGAGACCGTATGCGCACTGTCATCATAATGAGTGATCTTGAGGCTGTATATAAGAATATAAAATTAGATAAGATAAAGGATATAATAAGCAAGGCAGGAAGAGTAAAGCCTGTACTTGTTGGCAGTGAAGATGCGATAAGAGAAGAGGATTCAAAGCTCTGCTTAAAGGAAAGCTTCTCACAGCTTGTGGACAATCTGGTCAATACACTTAAGGATGCATCGGAACAGACAAGAGTGTTCATAACACACTGCAATAATCTGATAGAAGCAGAGAAACTTCGTGACATGATCATGGAAAAGACCGGTCTAAAGAACATATTTATAATGAGCGCATCTGGATTTAACAGCCTTTTGGCAGACAACGGAGGCCTGATCGTATCTTTTGACTGATATGACGCAGATTACGTGAAAATACCGAAAAATAAAGCAAAAAGCAAGAGCAAGTGAAGTCAACATCACTTGCTCTTTTTAAATCATGATTATATATTACTTAAATCATCCCGCTGAATGAGTTTTTCAGAAGAACATGAAATCTATCGGACCGAATATC
>JAGCXJ010000150.1 GCA_017961385.1 Lachnospiraceae bacterium | reverse complement strand
TGGGTTCGCATGTATCCTCGTTGGGAACGAATGTAAGAACATTTGCCTCAACATCGTTCTTTACACCCTTGAACTTGCTGTATCCGATGCCGTGGCGGCACTCATACTCGTCAAGCTGTGTCTTAGTCGGCTGCCATCCGGGATTCCATACAGTATCTCCGTCCTTGATATAGAAATACTTTCCGTTAAAATCTGCGGGTACACCGTTATAACGATAACGTGTGATCCTTAAAAGCTTTGCATCCTTGTAGAATGAATATCCGCCGCATGTGTTGGATATAAGTGAGAAGAAACCGTTGTTACCGAGGTAGTTGATCCACGGAAGCGGAGTCTTCGGTGTAGTGATGACATACTCTTTGTTCGCATCATCAAAGTAACCAAATTTCATAGTTTCGCTCTCCATTTTTTTCAATTTGTTTTGTCGCACAAAGCGACACGATATAATCTAATAATAGAAGATGAAGGTAAAATTTGCAAGAAAATAGGGGCCTAAAAAAGCCCCTCGTCTCATTTTCGTGCAATAAGCACGGAAAGCGGTTTTATGTGCACGTAACACATTTGTAAAAATTTCATAATTTCAAACTGCCCTTGTCTATGTTTTCCTTTATGATCTTATCTGTCAGTTCATAAAGTATCTCGGAACCTGGTCTTGTACCCTGCTGTCTGCCGTATACCTTGTCTGCCGTAACGCCATGTTCTATCCAGTCACTCCCGCCGTTGCTGTTGTTTAAAAGAAGCGGCTGGAGATTATCCATGGAATGGGCAAATCTTGCTTCTGCGCTCCCTGCTTGCTCAAACTCGTCAAACAAAGATATGAGCTCCGTTTTCTGATCATCAGGAAGCATAGAGAAGATACGCTGTTTTGCAGCATCCTCTCTTGCCTTCTGCGTCTTTAATCCTTCAGCGTCGTAAGCATATGTATCTCCGGCATCGATCTCAACTATGTCATGTATGAGACACATCAGCATCACCTTCGTGATATCGACCTCTTCATTTGCATATTCACGCAAAATATATGCCATTATAGCCATATGCCATGCATGCTCTGCGTCATTTTCCTTTCTTCCGTGACCGCTAAGGGATGTCTGTCTGAATACATTCTTCTCCTTGTCGATCTCAAGTGAAAACTCTATCTGCTTTTTTAATCTTTCATCCATCTGCTTTTACCTGTTTTTCCATTGATATTTTTTCAGATCGACTCTTCCGTCTGTAACCGGTATGCCTTCAGACATTAGAAGATCTGCCTGAACCTGTTCTCCTCCAAACGCAAAAGCTCCTGCAAGCTCTCCTTTTGCATTCACTACCCTGAAGCAGGGAATATTATCAGGATCCGGATTTTTATGAAGAGCATTTCCAACAGCACGCGCCATCTTTTTATCGCCTGCAAGCTCAGCGATCTGGGAGTATGTCGCCACATGCCCGTAAGGGATCTTCTTTACGGCTTCATATATGCGCTTTGTGGGACTGTCGCTTATAAGGTCATAGCTTTCTGCTATCATCATCTTTATATCCTTGTCAGGAACGCTTCCGTCAAGGATTATCGTGTTCCAGTTATCCTTGTTCTGATGATAGCCTGGTGTTACCGATCCATACATTCTGCGCCAGAAATATGCTTTGACGGGATCCACCTTTACATTCAGATTGATGTATCCTTCTCTTTCATAAGTCCACAAGAATGCCTTTTTATTGCCCTTATATCTCACAAGGATCCAGTTTTCATCGTGAAACGGCGCATCCTTATATGTATCCGGAAACGAGAGTCCGTACTCTAAAGCTTCTTCTCTGGTCTTCATATCCATGCTGCTCCAATAAATACAATGTTCATCTACATTTTAGGATTATCAGACAAAAAAATGCAAGTCCGCTTTGGGACCTGCATTCCTCTCATCTTATTTCCACTTTATTCTTCTTTAAAAACTCAACACTTTCTCCGTAAGATAAAGCAGTTTCTTCATCATTGCTTTGAAATGCTTCAAATAAATCTGCAGGTATCTTTTGCGGCCTTGTTCTTTCATAGACTGTAAGATTTAAAGAATGCTTGCATTTTTTGCATCTGTATATCAGCCATACATCAACAAGATTTCCGTTTGCGTTTACCCTGAATTTGCCTGAATTAACAAATTCCTGCTTCTTTTTGCATCCGGCGCAACGATGATATATTCTAAAGCTCATTTTGATCCTCCTAATTAAATATTTCTTTTAGGATTCATCTGAGCTTATGTTTTATTTTTTATAAGCTCAGACTACTGAGCCATAACATACCTTCTGGTCATAAAAAACTTCTCCTTTCTTAATCTTCTCCATAGAGCAGATCCTGTATTATTATCTCTTTTGACAGCGGACTGTAATGTCCAGGCAGACACAACTTAGGATCTATCGATTCTATAGTCTGTGCCAGTTTTTCTGCCAGTGCCTGATCGACTTTCCAGTCAGGAAATGTCCCTCCCGTACAGTCCCCCAGTATCAGCACCTCATCGCTTATCACTTCTATAAGTGTCGAATCATCCGTATGAGGTGCCAGGGCTTCAAAAGCCCTTACCTTGCAGCCTCCAAGATCAAACATCATCTCACCTGTAAATATCATATCGGGCATCGTGACTATGACAGACTTGCCGTCCTTATACTCTTCTCTGATACTCTCATCAAGATCAAGGAAAGATTCAACTCCCTGATCTTTAATCTTTTTTCTTAGATCTTCAAGATACTGCTTTGTTTTTTCGTTGGATATCGTAAGGCCGTTAACAGCATGCATCCCCAGGGTGTGATCCCAATGCCAGTGTGTGATCACAGTTATATCCGGAAGTGATAATCCTTCCTCTTTGAGAGCTTCATAGAATTCTTCAACGTGCTCCCTGGAATGACCTGCATCCACTGCAAGATTCCACCTGTCTCCATGAATATAGCTTAGATTGGGTCTGTCTCTTCTTTCCTCATACGGATATACCCATACATGTTCAGATATTTTCTCAAGTCTCATACTCTTACCTCTCAATTGCATAAAATCTGTACAGTTCTTCTTTTTCATCATAGATGTCTTTGTACATCTTTGTTTCGATCAGTTTAAATCCTGATCTTTCCGCTGTTTTATACGATGAAATGTTTTGATCTTTGATAGTCGCAATTATCTCTTTTTCATCATAATGATCAAAGAAATATCTTATGTATGCTCTTACGGCTTCGCTTGCATATCCGTTTTTCCTGTACTGCTCTCCAATAAAGTAGCAGATACCTACCAGGTCTGTATCCTCATAATATGTACAGCCTACATTTCCTATGATCCTGTTTGAGATCTTATCCAGTATCGTGCAGGGAATATAATCTGCTCTCGGATCATCATCTGCCGTAAGTTTTAGCGCTTCATCTATCCAGTCACCTATCCATTCACCGCAGTCTTTGTCAAATCCCACTTCAGTGAGGCTGCCGTCTTTTGCCATCTGACAAAAGACCTTCTCATCTCCTCTTTCAATGGATCTGATCATCAATCTTTCTGTTTCAATATTCATAGCATCTTCCTTTTTTATACTTCCTTTGAAAAGGACACATGTCCTTCTTCTTCAATAAATCCCCGTTTCTTGTAAAACTCATATGCGGGCGCAAACGTATCGGTCTGAAGAAATATCTTCTTTATACCGATCTTTCCTATCTCCTTCTCGATCTGAGAAATAAAGAATGATCCTGCACCTGATCCCTGCCTGTCGGTCCTGATGCACAGCTCGTCTATATAGTATTCAGTTCCTCTGAACCAGTGCTTTATATATCCCATTGACAGACCTATAAGCTCATCCTTATCGTACAGTCCGTAAGTTAATGAAAAACTCTGACCTATAAGATCAAAGATGTACATATCAAGCTGTGCTTCATACGACCAGTCATCATTCCAGGGTTCATTTGTAAATACCTCTTTAAAAAGCTGCTTGATGATTGCCTTTTCATTTAATCCGATCTTTTTTAATTCATACATTTAAACTGCCCTCTTTAATCCAAACAAAGCCTGTCCTTCATACTCGCGACGATAGTCAAAGTACATTTCATACCATTTATCGCACCACTTTCTTAAGGAGGTGTCTGATGGATCATCTTTCAGTCTTTCCAGATTTCTTTGTCCGCTCCATGCCAGAACATATCTTTCCCATGCACTGTCAGTATCGCCTGCCATGGATACCATTTGATATCCGTTCTCATTAAAGATATGATTGAGTGCAGATAAGGGAAGCACTTCTCCGTCAAACTCAACAAGTTCTCTTGGCGGATTTTTAACCTTTGAATACAGCTTCTGATATGCGAGGATGCCATCCTTTTTAAGGAATCTTTCTCCGAGTCTTAAAGTATCGGCTATGGATCCAATTGTTTCGCTTAGGATGACCACATCATATTTTTCATCATCCTTATATAACGTCACATCATCACATACAAGAGTTACTTTATCGATCTCTGCTTCCTTTAGCCTCTGCCTGCCTATGGATATAAAGCTTTCATCCCTGTCTACACCGACACCTGTTACATTAAATGCCTCATTCCATACCTTAAGGACGGTTCCGTATCCGCAGCAAAGATCTAAAACCCTGCTGTTTTCATTAAGACCTGCTTCATAGCCAAATCTGAGTATCTGATCGATCGGGACCATGCTGATAAGATATTCGTTATCCTCTATTGCTTTTAAATATTCTCTGTATATGTTCATCTTTAGTCCCACCTGTTCTTTCCCTTGAACTTCTTCATCTGCTTTGCCCACTTTGAGATCTCTTTCTTCATCGCATAATTCTTTGTATTCTCAGCTCCCAGATTCTTGTAGAGTTCATACCTTTCCTTAGACAGTTCTCCGCTCTCAAGAGCAGCCTTGATCGCACACCCCGGTTCGGTTTCGTGTCTGCAGTCACCAAACCTGCACCTGCTCTCGAGCTCAACTATATCCGAAAATGTTTCATCGATCCCGTCTTCGGTTGAGGCCATTCCTACTTCGCGCATTCCCGGTGTATCGATGATGCAGACTCCGTTTTCAAGCTCGATCATCTGTCTGTGAGTAGTAGTATGTCTTCCCTTTGAATCATCCTCTCTTATTTCTGAGGTCTTCATAATCTCTTTACCGGTGATTGCATTTATCAGTGTTGACATGCCTGCGCCCGAAGATCCCATAAGACAAATGGTCGTTCCAGGTTTGAAATATTCATCCAGTTCTTCCATTCCTATACGGTATTTGGCGCTGATCGCGCAGACTCTGATATTCTCCGATATGGTTTTGGCTTCCATTACATATCTTTCAACATCCAGACACAGATCCGTTTTAGTGAGAACCACAACAGGTATGCTCCCTCCCTGAAGCGCGATGCTCGCATATCTTGCTATCCTGTTATAACTGTAGTCATCGTTTAGTGATGTAATGATAAAACAGTAATCTGCATTTGCGACCATATACTGCATCACACCTGTCTTTGCCTGGTCGGGTCTTTTTAGAAAACTTGATCTTTCACATACGGAAAGGATCACGGAATCGCCATAGGGATTATACTTAAATGTTACATAGTCCCCTACAACAGGCCACTGTTCCTGGTCCGTTTCATAAAAGCTTCCCTTAAGCTTTGCCGGTATCTCTTTTTCAAAAAAGCAGATCTTATAACTGTTCTTTTGAACTTCAGATATCCTTCCTAGCTTTTCGACGTGAAGCCACTGACATGACAGCTTAAGAGGCTTGTAGTAAGGAAAGCTCTTTGTGAATTCTTCTATCTCCTTTTCATCCTCGCAGGTTTCAAACACATCTGCTTCATAAAACAGACCGTGGATACTTTCAAACCCTTCATTCAAAGGATATGCCATGAACGGATCACAGTTTCCAAACTGGGGATGAACGATGCCAAAGTTATCGCATGTCTTAAATCCGTGCCTAGGATAATAATCTGGTTCTCCCAAAATGACTATTCCTTTATATCCGGCATCTTTTGCGATCTGAATCGTTTCTTTTAAGAGCATGCCGCCGATCCCCATGTTAAAGCATGTCGGTTCTACGGCAAGAGGCCCGAATGTCAGGACTTCATGAACAGTATCATTCTCAATCACTTTTGAAAGGCTGTAAAAGATCGCTCCTACGATACGACCGTCAAGTTCAGCCACTCTGCTTATCTGCGGCAGATAATCACTGCTCTGTCTTAACTTATGAACCAGAAGATGCTCGTTACATCCCGGTCCGTGAATGTTAAAAAATGCTCTTAATACCATGTGTTCGGTATTATAGTAGTCTTTAGTAGTTTCTTTTCTGATAATTATGTTATTCAATTTCTTAATCTCCTTTAATCACATACAATAATCAAATCATGCAGCGGTATGGAGATCTCATGTTTAGGATTTTGCCCGATTTTGGGCATAAGAAAACCGTGACGCAAAGCCACGGTTCAAATGATCAATATTTTTAAAAATATCAGATATCATAAACCGAGGTCTTCATACCATATTCAGTTACAATCTCAATTGTTAATACATGCATCTATGATTACCTCGCTTTCTTTAAGATTTATTACGGTGTCATTCTATCAGAAGAAATCATTTACGTCAACACTTATCATATCTGTTTGAGCATAAAGCCAAAATAGTTCACACAGTTGTTGTAACAGATATCCTTGACGATCTGTCCCAGGATATCGTAATCCGGCGCAAATTCTCCGTTCTCAACCATGTCGCCAAACATGTTGCAGAGTATGCGTCTGAAATACTCATGTCTTGTATATGAAAGGAATGATCTTGAATCTGTAAGCATGCCTACAAAGCCTGAGAGGTTTCCGAGAGCAGCAAGTGACTTAAGCTGATCTGTCATTCCGTTCTTATGATCGTTGAACCACCATGCGCTTCCCTGCTGTATCTTTGCAACAGCTGTTGAATCCTGGAAGCATCCGAGTATCGTTCCTATCGCAGCATTATCCGAAGGATTGAGACTGTAGAGGATAGTCTTTGGAAGTCCTCCTTTTTCCTCGATCGCATTCAGAAAATCAGACAGCTCGCCTGAGGGAGTATGATCGTTGATGCAGTCAAATCCCGTATCCGGACCCAGATCTTTAAAACGTATCCTGTTATTGTCACGCTTGCAGCCGTAATGAAGCTGCATTACCCAGTTTCTTTCTCTGTATTCGCCTGCCATAGCCTGCATGAAAGCAAACTTATACTTAAGCTCGTCTTCGCGTGTGATAAGGTCACCCTTCATGCGCTTACTGAATATCTTTTCTATTTCTTCATCAGAAGCGGGTGCATACATCACATATTCAAGGCCATGGTCTGATACAAGACACCCTCTAAGTGCAAAATAGTCCATTCTTGCTCTCAATGCATTGACAAGATCAGAGAAGTTCTTTATATCAACAGCACTGACTTCAGAAAGCTTTTTGATATAATCTGCAAAATCCGGCTTTTCAATATTCATGGCTCTGTCAGGACGCCATGCAGGAAGGACCTTTACATCAAATGTCTCATCATTGCTTATCTGTTCATGATAATTTAGAGGATCTATCGGATCGTCTGTTGTGCAGATCAGAGTAACGTTTGACTTCTTTATGATATCCTTTGCTCCCATGTCAGGTCTGCTAAGGACTTCATTGCATGTATTCCATGCCTCCTCGGCAGTCTTTATGCTTAGCGGCTTGTTAAATCCAAAGTATCTTTGAAGTTCAAGATGGCTCCAGTGATATAAAGGGTTGCCTATGGCTTTGCCAAGACACTGTGCCCATTGCATGAATTTCTCTTTGTCTGAAGCATCTCCGGTTATATATTTTTCATCTATTCCGCATGAGCGCATGAAACGCCATTTGTAATGATCTCCCCCGAGCCATACCTGCGTTATATTCTCAAAATGTCTGTTTTGAGCTATCTCCTTGGGATTTATATGACAGTGATAATCTATGATCGGAGCATTTTTTGCATAGTCATTAAACAGCCTGCAAGCCGTTTCTGTATTTAACAGGAATTCATCATCCATGAATTTTTTCATAGTCTGTCACCTCTTTTTACATGTATATGCCATTAGTATACTAGCATACATGTTGATCAATCAAGTATTAATCCTGCAAAAAACGCCGCTATCTTAAAAAACAGCACAAAAAGCATCAGTCCCATTACGATACTGAATATGTTGGCAAATACCGCAAACAAGAAGTTTTTCTTCGTATTTACCTCATCATTTCTGTTTACCAGTCGTTTTCTGAAGATGAGTCCTTCAGTGATCATAATGAGTATCTCTGCTACTGGAACCACAAATATCAAAAAGATCTGCCCGCCGTGATAATGCAGATAGATAATGACAGCATTTAAAAACAGCTGTGTGATCGTATTTGCGATAAGAAAACAGGGAATATTCTTTTTATTGAACAGACCGAAGATAAGAAGCGCCACACCTTCAAGGATTATTGTTGCCAGATAGCAGATCAATGCAAACATGATATACTTTCCCGCTCCGGCTAAAACATTCTCCCTAAGTTCTCCGCTTTCAATGTCATAGGTGCACTCTGCGTTGAATTTCTCCCTCTTTATCTCATTGCTCACGTAGACCTGTCCGTCATAAGAAACAACTATTACCTTAAATATAGACGGGACTCTGTAATTAAAATCATATCGATCCTCGGCATTTGACTTATAATAAACACTTGTTACCGGATTATCAGTAAAGAGTCTCCATCCGTTTTCTTCATATCCGGTCAGTATCTCAAAAGCCTTTGATCCATCTGTATCACTTTCATCAGGTCTTAATTCTTTCATGTATCCTTCATGATCGACAAGCAGACCGACATAATAGTCCTTCGGTGCATTTCTTATCTCAAGGCTGATGCTGGGCTTGGGACCGATATCTGCACGCGACGGAAAAGATAATGCCGTAAAAGCTATCATCATTATGAATATCGAAAGGATGATCTTTTTTGTACTTTTCATATAAATTTACTTTCTGGGCACGTGCTGCCCGCTGAAGTTTACGACTGCGATGAGCTTATCAAGATCATCGGTTATCTTAACATCATAGAAGCATGTATTCTTACCGTCCTTTAAGAGCTTGGCCTCTGCATAAAGAACACTTCCCTTTGATGCTGACATAAAGCTTGCCTGTCCTACCACGCTCACCGTTGCATATTCCTTGTCAAAGTTCGATGCCACAGCAAATGCAAAATCAGCCAGAGTATATATGGAGCCTCCCATAATACCGCCATAGGCATTCCTGTGATCTTCGGTTATCTTCATGCTGCATTTTGCATAGTTTTCTCCTATCTGTTCAATATATGCACCGGATAGAACAGTAGCATATCTGTCATTTGCAAATATCTCTCTTGCTTCTTTTATCGTTCCCATAGTATTGCCTTTCATCGTTGTTTTATATATATCCGATATAATTCATCAACCATATCGATGTCAAGCAAAAAAAGAAAACAATAAGCATATTCTTAGCATAGTAGACGATTATTTGCCTGTGATATAATTTTCTTGCACTGTAAACTACATCTGTATGGAGGAAGGAAATGGCAAAATATTTTGTGGATTGCAAAGTAAATATTTCGGGAGACGGATCAGTATCTTCTCCCTTTAAGACAATATCCGAAGCGGCAGACATCGCAGTCGCAGGGGATGAGATAATAGTTGAAAAAGGCATATACAGAGAATATGTCGATCCGAAAAACGCCGGAAGGGAAGATGCTAGGATCGTATACAGATCCAAAGAGCCATTAGCTGCAACAATAACCGGAGCCGAACTTGTCGATGACTGGACAGAGGTTGAACCTCATGTATGGCTTGCAAGAGTTGACAACGCCATATTTAATTCCTACAACCCGTTTACAACAAAGGTATCGGGCGACTGGTTCGATGCAAACTTCACTGCTCACACCGGTGATGTCTTTTTAAACGGAAAATCAATGTATGAAGTGACAGATCTTGAAGGTGTAAGATCTCCTAAGATAAATCTCTCATCATGGGACAAGGACTTTACTGTTTATACGTGGTACGCTGAACAGGACGAAGAAAAGAACGAGACTCTTATCTATGCAAACTTCCAGGATATCGATCCTAAGACAGCGACTGTCGAGATCAGTGTAAGAGAAAACTGCTTCTATCCTTCAAAGGAAGGAGTCGGATACATCACTCTTGACGGCTTTAGCGTCTGCAAGGCAGCGACCCAGTGGGCACCTCCGACAGCATATCAGGAAGGCATGGTAGGCCCTCACTGGTCAAAGGGATGGATCATAGAAAACTGTGATATATCAGAATCCAAATGCAGCGGAATATCACTCGGAAAGTATAAGCAGGAATACAACGATAACAAGTGGCTTCACTGGAAATACAAGGACGGGACCCAGACAGAGCGTGACTGCATCTGCCAGGCTCAGATAGACGGCTGGAGCAAGGAGACTATCGGTTCTCACATAATCAGGAACAACAACATCCATGACTGCGGACAGACCGGCATAGTGGGACATCTTGGTGGAGTCTTCTCAATAATCGAGAACAACCACATCCATCACATAAACAATAAACAGAATCTTGCCGGTGCAGAGATCGGCGGCATAAAGATGCATGCCGCAATAGACGTCATCATAAGAAACAATCATTTCCATCACTGCACAAGAGGTCTGTGGCTTGACTGGCAGGCACAGGGCACCAGGGTAAGCGCCAACCTCTTTCATGACAATGCACTGCCCTATGACTACCTTTTAAGAAAGGAAAATCTTGCAAATCTCGGTCTTGGAGAGGATATATTCATTGAAGTGAGCCACGGTCCTACACTTCTTGATAACAATATCCTTCTTTCAGACAGAGCGCTCAAGCTTCCCACGCAGGGTGTCGCGATGGTCCATAACCTCATAGCCGGATCTCTTACGGCAGTAGGACGCGGTGTTGACAACGGAGCAAAAACTCTAAAGTCACCCAGATATACTCCTTATCATGTGCCTCACAGAACAGAGGTTGTCGGCTTCATGACTATCCTTCACGGCGACATGCGTTTCTACAACAATATCTTCGTTCAAAGAAAGCTAAGGGAGATCATGCTCAAGCTCGGCGAGGGATTTAAGGATGATGAATGGGATGACGGCAACATGATCGCAGGCACGATCCCCTACAGCGGATATATGACACAGGAGATGTGGGAGAAGGAATTTGAAGGATACTGCGGCATGGGATGCGAACCAAGCGACAGATATTACATCCATCTTCCCGTATGGACAGGCGGAAACGCATACTTTGGCGGTGCTAAGCCTTGCGATATTGAAAAGGATTACTACGAGGATACAGAACACGAGATAGTTCTTGATCTTAAAGAGAACAACGGCGTATGGAAACTTGAAACAAACCTCGGCAAGTACCTTCCCGACAGTATTTGCAAGCTCATAGATACAGATACGCTCGGCATGGCATTTGAACCGGAGCAGAGATTTGAAAATCCCGACGGTAGCGATATCATATTTGACTGTGATATAAACGGCATAAAAAGAGGATCTTCTCTGATCCCTGGTCCATGGGCCGATACAGACTGTGAATTCATATACTGATCGATCAAAAAACGAAGAGTCTTTACCGACTCTTCGTTTTATAATGTGAACAGTATTTACTTAACATGCATTCCTCGCATCGCGGACGGTTTGCTATGCAGACAGTTCTGCCTAGTCTTATGATGTGGATATTGTAAATGATCCAGTGATCCTTGGGAAGCTTTTTCATCAGATCAAATTCGATCTTAACAGGGTCGCTCTCTTTTGTAAGTCCCAAAAGATTCGAGATACGTTTAACATGAGTATCTACCACGATGCTCGGTTCATTATAGATATTTCCCCTGATGACATTTGCCGTCTTTCTTCCAACTCCTGGAAGCGATGTCAGGCTTTCTATGTCTGAAGGTACCTGGCCGGAAAATCTATCGACAAGCATCTGGCAGCATGCGATGATATTCTTTGCCTTGTTATGATAAAATCCGGTCGATCTTATATCATTCTCAAGCTCCTTTAAATCTGCCTTTGCAAAGTCTTCTACAGTCTTATACTTCTTAAAAAGATCCTTGGTAACGATATTGACTCTGGCATCTGTACACTGAGCACTCAGTATCGTCGCGATAAGAAGCTGCCACGCGCTGTCATGATCAAGATAGCACCTGTATTCAGTTCCGTATGCCTCATCGAGAGCATTAAGTATGCCTTCTGCCTTCTTACTTGTCATATACCTCTATATAATCCTCGCCACCTAAAACATCCAGCTTGCCCTTACCGCTGTGAAATGCATTAGACATGACCTTTTTGCTGTTAACAAAATCCGATTCGTTCTCCTGGATGTTCTTAAGGATATTCTCCTCGCAGCACAGAGCCTTTAACACTTCATGTGCCAGCTCAACATTCTGGCATTCTTTTGTGACAAAAAGCCACTCTCCAGAAGTTATATCACGCACATAAGGTCCGTCACAAACTCCCCATTTGTCACCTGCCGACAGTCTTTTGTCGGTAGTGAGAGTCTTTGTGAGCCAGTCACAGTCGGCATAAAAGCCAAAGACTGTATTTGCGGCCTTGTCTGATGCATAATCATATGCACTGTCAAGCACTCGTATATCCTTTCCGGATTTTCTCTTCATAGCTATAAGAGTATCATCAAGTGTATGCTCATCCTTGACAAACGACTGGACATCTTTTCTTTCTTCCATTCCAAGATACTGACTTGCCATGGATTTTCTGTATACGAATGCGACCGGATCAAGTTTCCATGTGATCGCTCTTACCTTTCCTTCAGCATCCTTTACACTGTCTGTGGTAAAAGGATACATCTGTGAAAGATCATCCTCGCTAAATCCGATCTCTTCAAGTGTAAGGATCTTTTCCGAATCCAGATATTCACTTATATATGAATAATCTGCAAGGAAAACATCCGGATATTTGGGCTTTGGCTTTTCACCTGACTCCTGAGTCATCTCTTCCTTGTTCTGTTCCTCGTTTTCTGTGAAAAGACATGTATCTATCGTATTCTTGTATTCCTCGGGTGTCAGTGTTACAAGTTCCACCTTATCCCTGAGATCGGGATGAGCATTGAAAACATACTCCAGCCTGTCTGTAAACTCATCAGTGTATGAATATACGCATATCGTTGCGGGAACCACTTCAACATCCGCTTCAGCCTGCTTCGATCCGCATCCCGAAAAGATCGCGGCGATCAAGCATGCGCATAACATCAAACGTATTCTTACTTTTCTCATTTAGATAATTCCTTAAATCAATTCTAGTCAAGTTTGGATTCAAGATCCTCAAGTGATCTGTATCCGTATAAAAGTGCCGTATTGGTCATTATCTCCTTGGCTATATTGTTCTCCTTATTGACATGGTCAACGACATATCTTCCGTACAGCTCAAGAGTTTTTGGTGAATATGTCAAAAGCTCGCCTCTTAAATATGTCTCGTATGATGTATCAAAAGGCGTATCTTCATATGTATGGATCTTTCTGGCTGTCCCGGTTACCTTAGGATAATCCTCGGCGAAATCCTCCATGAATCC
>JAGCXJ010000149.1 GCA_017961385.1 Lachnospiraceae bacterium | reverse complement strand
AGCGTGACAAACAAAACTACATCTGGGGAAAGGAATGCGAACCGGGAAGCACTGTTGAGATCAAGCTGGATAATAAGACAGTCAGAGGCAATGCAGACAATGCCGGATGCTTTAAGATCGAACTGCCTGCTGTTAACGTCGGCGGACCGTATGCAATGAGTATCAGCGAAAACGGCAAAACAGTACGTGACTTGTCAGATGTCATGTGCGGAGATGTCTTTCTTTTAGCCGGTCAGTCAAATATAGAGCTGCCGCTTTGCAGATGTCTTGACATGTATGAGGAAGAGATCATGCAGATGAACCTTCCCAGGATTCATATGTTTGAGGTCGCAAAGGAACATGAATTCAACGGTCCGGTTGATGAACTGTACGAGGGCTCGTGGCAGGAAGCAATCCAGGACAAGATCCTTTTGATGAGCGCACTGGGGATATTTTTTGCACGTTTTCACCAGGAAAGAACAGGAGTACCTGTCGGACTGGTCCAGACAGGTGTCGGTGGAACTCACATAGAGTCATATTTAAGTGAAGAGCGCGTGATCAATATCGGAAAGGTCTTAAGAGAAGAAGCCATAAAACGCGGCGAGAACATAGAAAGCTGTAACTGCTCAAAGAATGACAGCTGCAAGGTATGCTATGAGAAGCAGCTTGCAAAATACAAGGACAGCGAGTGGGTTAAGAACATGTCCGAGGCTGAAGTTAAAAAACAGCAGGAATGGTCTCAAAAGCTGGATGGCAGAGATATCGGGCTTAAAGAGCACTGGGAGAAAAAGACAACACTGTTTGAAAACGGTGAAGAAGAAAAGTATATCACAGTGCCCGGCCGCTGGATGGGACCTGAGCACAGTGAGCTTGAAGCTCACAGAGGAAGTGTCTGGGTATTAAAGACTGTAAATATACCGAAACACTGGCTTGATAAGGAGATAAGAGTATATCTTGGAACACTGGTTGATGCCGATACAGCATATGTCAACGGAGTAAAGATAGGCAATACCGAATACAGATATCCTCCGAGAAGATACCGTATCCCCGCGGGCGTACTTCATGAGGGTGAAAACACCATAGTGGTCCGTGTCATTGCAAATGCCAGAAGCGGCGGATTCATCATTGAGATGCCGTACTATCTTTCACTTGAAGATGAAAAGATATCCCTTGAGGGCAGGTGGCAGTATAGGATAGGCGCGAGCATGTATGATGTAAATACTGGCAGCTACGAAGAATTTGAGGATATCACTTTCCTTAACTGGAAGCCGACCGCTCAGTATAACAGGATGGTATATCCGTTAAGGAATCTGAGGTTTAACTCGGTACTCTTCTATCAGGGCGAGAGCAATGCCAATCATGCCTGGGAATATGAATATCTCATGATAGAGATGGTCAAGTGTCTCAGAGAACTGTTTAATGACGATCTTGCTTTCGGATTTGTAGAGCTTCCGAAGTTTGGCGGTGAAGACGGTCCGGATGCCGTATATGATACGACTGAATGGGATAATCTGCGTCTTGCTCAGGAAAGAGCTGCTGCAAAGATAGAAAATTCTACTATAGCGGATATATATGATCTCGGATTTATGAACGAGCTTCATCCGCAGACAAAGAAGGAAGCGGCAAAGCTTCTGTATGACAAGATGTGTGAACTTATGAACTGGTAACGGAGATTTAAATGAACAAGACATTACAGGATTTATGCAGCTACGGTGTGATACCGGTTGTTGTGATCAATAAAACAGAAGATGCGAAGCCTCTTGCAAAGGCTTTATGCGAAGGCGGGCTTAAGTGTGCAGAAGTCACCTTCAGAACCGATGCGGCCGAGGAGGCTATTAAGATCATGTCACAGGAATATCCCGATATGATGGTAGGTGCAGGAACGGTGCTTACCATAGATCAGGTTGACAGGGCGGTAAATGCAGGGGCAAAGTTTATCGTAAGTCCGGGATTTGATCCTGAGATCGTGGATTACTGCATAGAAAAGGATATACCTGTCGTTCCCGGATGCATGACGCCTTCCGAGGTTGCACAGGGAGTAAAGAGGGGACTTGAAGTCCTTAAGTTCTTTCCTGCACAGCAGGCAGGCGGAGTTGCCATGATAAAGGCAATGGCAGCACCTTATACATCGGTAATGTTCATGCCGACAGGCGGGATCAACGCAGACAATCTTGAGCAGTATCTCTCATTTAAAAAGATCGCTGCATGCGGCGGCAGCTGGATGGTGAAAGCTGATCTGATCGATTCGGGAAATTTTGAAAAAATAACAGAGCTTACTAAAGAGGCAGTCAGACTTATAAAGAGCATAAGAGGTTAAAGATGAGTAAAAAAGTTATAACAATGGGTGAGATAATGCTAAGATTATCCACACCGAATAATGAGAGATTTATACAGGCGGATGAATTTGATGTTTGCTACGGAGGCGGAGAAGCAAACGTAGCGGTATCACTATCTAATTTCGGATATGACACGGAATTTGTCACCGCAGTTCCTCCCCAGGCAATAGGCGAGAGTGCGGTTGCTGCTCTCAGAAAGTACAACGTAGGCACAAAGTATATCGCAAGATGCGGTGACAGACTCGGAATATACTTTTTAGAAACAGGCTCTGCGATGAGAGCCAGCAATGTTATCTATGACAGGGCAGGCAGCTCGATAGCAACTGCAACACCCGATAGATTTGATTTTGATGAGATCTTTAAGGATGCTGACTGGTTTCATTTTACAGGCATCACTCCGGCTATAAGCGACAGTGCAGCCGATCTTATAAAGCAGGCTTTGATAGCAGCAAAGAAAGCCGGTGTTACTGTTTCCGTAGATCTTAATTTCAGAAAGAAGCTCTGGAGCAGTGAAAAGGCAAGATCTGTCATGACCGATCTTATGCAGTATGTCGACATATGCATAGGCAACGAAGAGGATGCGGAAAAGGTACTCGGATTCAAGGCATCTAAGACTGATGTTACAAAGGGAGAATTAAACCTTGCAGGCTATGAGGAAGTCTTTAATGCCATGGCGGATGCATTCGGATTTAAGTATATCGTAAGCTCTCTAAGGCAGTCATATTCAGCTTCAAACAACGGCTGGTCTGCATGCATCATGAACGGAAAGACAAGAGAATTCTATCATTCAAAGACATATTCGATAACACCTATCGTTGACAGAGTAGGAGGCGGAGATTCATTTGCGGCAGGCGTCATCTGCGGACTGCTTGATGAAAGGAGCATGCAGGATGCCCTTGAATTCGGCGTGGCAGCTTCAGCATTAAAGCATACGATCCCCGGAGATTTCAATTTTGTTACACGCGCAGAGGTAGAAAACCTCATGGGCGGGGACGGCAGCGGAAGAGTTCAAAGATAAATATTTATACATACAGGCGCTCCTTAACAGGGGGCGCCTTCTTTTTTGCATTTTATCAGATGATTAAGAAAGTGAAACTTTTATAGATGTGAAAGTCTAAAACACTTTTTATATTGCAAAGATGGTGCTATAATTTTTATTAGCTTAATCATTCAAAGGAGGAGAACGTGATGGAGAAAATCTTTAAGCTAAACGAAAACAATACCACCATCAGGACTGAGATAATCGCCGGTCTTACAACATTCATGACAATGGCGTATATCATAGCTCTGAATCCCAATCTTCTTACGAATTTTGATGTAGGAAGCTCGCTTTGGAACGGGGTATTTTTGGCTACCGTCATATCTTCAGGTATTGGCTGTATCTGCATGGCACTGCTCGCAAACAAGCCTTTTGCCATGGCACCCGGTATGGGACTTAACAGTTTCTTTGCCGTTGTAGTTGTCAATATCGTAGGTATAACAGGTCTAGGCTACACCGAATCATTCCAGGCAGCCTTATGTATCGTTCTTATCGAGGGTATCGTATTTATCATCCTTTCGGTACTCAACATAAGAGAAAAGATCGTTGAGGGTATACCTCTTGGCATCAGACTCGGAATCGCACCGTCGATCGGTCTTATGCTCTTAAATATCGGTGTCGGATCAAATGCCGGACAGTATTCCGAGACAGGCGGTCCTTTCTATGCAATGAGAGATTTCTTCGGTGCTCTTACCCCCAGTTATGCTCGTGACACCATGGGAAGCGCTTACGGATGGATGGTCCTTACAGTTGTTACCATGTTCGTGGGACTTTTTGCGATCGTTACATTAAGCCATAAGAAGGTTAAAGGCGCAGTACTCATCGGCATGCTTATCGCATCTGTTGTTTACTGGATCTCAGAGGCAGTATTCTTTGGAACAAATCCTTTTGCTTCTCTTGCTACGGCAAGCTTTGTTCCGCCTTTTGCTGACATGGCTTCAACAACACTGTTTAAGTTTAACTTTGCAGGTCTGATTCAGATTGGATGGTTCACGGTCGTTACACTGGTGATCACTTTCTGTATCATAGATATGTTTGATACCATCGGAACCTTGGTAGGTACAGCTTCAAGAGCAGGCATGGTTGATGAAGAAGGCAACATGCCCAACATGAGAGAAGCTCTTCTTTCAGATGCTGTCGGTACTGTTGTAGGTTCATGCACAGGTACTTCTACGGTTACAACGTTTGTTGAGTCTGCTTCAGGTGTTGAGGCAGGAGGACGTACAGGTCTTACAGCGCTCGTAACAGGTATCTTATTCCTCGCATGCATGTTCCTTGCTCCCATTGCGGCAGTTATTCCGCCTCCGGCAACCAGTGCAGCTCTTATCTATGTAGGATATCTGATGCTATGCGGACTTAAGAAGGTTGATTTCGAAGATATTGAACAGGGACTTCCCGTTGCGATAATGCTTATCGCTATGCCGATATCAAGCTCTATCGGACACGGCATCGGACTTGCACTCATCTCTTATACACTTATCTGCGTATTAAAGGGAGAGGCTAAGAAGGTTTCAGCTCTTACATATGTTATTTCAGCGATCTTCCTTATCAAGTTCTTCTTGGCAGTATAATAAATTAAATGATCAAGGCGGCATCACATGATGCCGCCTTTTATAGTGCGAAGATGCTAATGACGTGATTTTCCGACTGACCAGGGAATGAATCTGTTTATGAGGATTATAAGGATCGTCTCAACAAGCATTGTGACAAAAAGGATATTGAACAAGAAGATGTATTCCTTTGCACGCGTGATATACGGATTTATCATATATGCGACTACACCGCCTAAGTATAATATGTAGAAGTTTAAATGAGTTGCCATGATGGTCAGTGAATTCCTGCCCCAGAAAAGAACAGGCTTCATTATCTTGATCACTGGCAGTGATCTGCATATCAGTATCAGGCCCATCGACCCGCTAAAAGCATTTAAGATGAATAAGAATACGTTGCCGTAGTCAAGGTTATGTATGTCTATGTTTGAATTAAACTGCGAGAGGACGATATTGGATATCATCAGCAAAATCCCTGTAAAAAGAGTCACAGCTTTCTTATCTGTGATCCTGCTTAAAAAGAGTCTGTACAGGATATAGGGAACAGAAATAAAGCTCATACATATCACGAAACGGATCAGTTCAAAGGGAAAGCTTAAAAGAAAGAATCTGCTCAGATCGTCTCTGGATGCATTGAATACAGGCTCAAAGAAATGCCAGGTAAATATCCCGACAGCAGACAGAAGACCGGATACGGCAAACGCCTTGTAGTCTCCGAGCAAATTAAGAAGACGGGCAAACAGGATCTCTGAAAAAAACAGTGTCGTTAAAAACCATAAAGGTCCGCTTCCTGCGAAAGTTCCGGTACATACAAGGTTGGTCTTAAGATCAAAAAGGGTGATCTGCTTAAGAAAGACGCTTACTATATCAATAACTGTATAGCATATGCTGAAGCATAGATAGGGGATCAGGATGCTCTTTAGTTTTTT
>JAGCXJ010000148.1 GCA_017961385.1 Lachnospiraceae bacterium | reverse complement strand
CTCTTCTTTCTGACATTTTTACCTCCCGGGAATACCCCAATATAAAACACTTGCAATAGCCGATCACTTGCGTGAGTCAGCAATAATGATTATAATCGAATCACAGATATAAGTAAATCAGAATATTTTAATGTCTGATATCAGTTTTTCTTATATCATATGTATGGTTTACATAATTTAAGGAGGAATATAATGCAGGCAAAACTTGAACATTACAAGATCTTTAAGGCTGTAGCTGATTCAGGCAATATCTCAGCCTGTGCAAAGGAACTGTATCTTAGCCAGTCGGCAGTCAGCCAGTCGGTAAAGATACTCGAGGATTCACTGGGAGTAAGGCTTTTTTCAAGAACTTCTCGCGGAGTTATGTTAACTGCTGACGGAAATACTCTATATGAATATGTTTCAAGCGCGCTCTCTCTTCTGGAAGCCGGTGAAACAAGACTCGGCGAATCCAAGAATCTGGTAAGAGGCGAGCTTAAGATAGGAGCCAGCAACACTCTGACAGAAAGCTATCTGTTAAATATACTTCATGAATATCACAAGCTCTACCCCGGAGTAAGAGTAAAGATATTAAACGGCACTTCAAAGCGTGTAATGAATTATCTGAACAGCGGTATTGTCGATATAGCATTTGCTACGACCAATGAAAGGGACGAGCATTTCGAATCATATATGTGCTTCAAGACTCATACGGCCTTTGTTGCTGCACCCGATTACGATATTGATTTTGATAAGACCTATACTCTTAAAGAGATTTCAAAGCTTCCTCTGATACTGCTAGAAAAAGAAGCAGGCTCAAGAAGGTTTCTTGAGGACTGCTTCCTAAAACACGGTTTAAGACTTGAGCCCGAAATAGAGCTTGCAAGTTATGAGCTTTTAATATCTCTTGCCGGCATCGGCCTTGGCGTTGCAGGTATCACTGAGGAATTCTCACAGGCTGCACTTAAAGCAGGCAGCGTAAAAAAGCTTAAGCTTTCCGAAACGCTTCCCGACAGAGCTGTGAGCATGCTCTCGATGAAAAATACGGAGGCTTCCGTATCGGCAAAGAAATTCATGGATCTGGTAATATCATGACTACCATGCTGTTTCATTATTTATGCTCTCATAATCGACAAAGTATTTTGAATGATCGGCTCTGTCCATGTAGACTCTGACTTCGCTGCCTTCTGCTACACTGTCACAGAAGCCTATATCAAAGATGTTCTCGCTCTTAAACTCGATCTCCTCTCCGGTGTATTCATCGGTATATACCGCAACGATACGTCTGGGATGCACGTTATTTACAGCATATGTTGAATTGACTTCAACATGATGGACCTTTGCCCATACGGCCGTGCCGTTGTTTACAAGATCCTCGTTCTTTCTTCTTCTCTTTTCCTTTAACGCCAAGGGTATTATCCCTACGCAGGCAAATGCAACACCCATTATACCGAATACGATGACCAGGATGAACGAACCAGCAGGGCTGTCTGCTTTGAAAGGATCGTCAGGATCCACCAAAAGCTCTATATCAGCACCTTTTCGCATGGATGATGTATAGGTATTTATCAATATATCATCATAATCGTTTCCGTTTAATCTGTATGATACATAGACATCATAATTGTCATCGTAACGTACTATGTCGACTATCTGTCCCGTTACATGCTCGTATTCCCTGTTCTTTCTGCTTCCGTTTATACCGCATACTACTGAGATTATGATAAACAGTATCCCTATGAAGGAAAAAATGGAAAACAAAAGCTTCTCAGTAGGTGTTGTGTTGTCATACTGTCTGTTCAATCAAAAAAGCCCTCCCCTGTTATTATATGTATGAACTGCTTTATCTCCTCCCAGGCTTCCTTTGATTCGGGAAAAGTTCCAAGGCCCAGCTGAAATACATGAAACATCCCCGGATATATATGTTTTCTTACCTTTACGCCCGCAGCCTTAGCCTTGGCTGCAACAGAAACCGTATCGTCAAGCAGCATCTCAAGCTCTCCCACCTGCATCAGCATGGGCGGGAAAGAGTTGAATACTCCGTAGATCGGTGATATATACGGTGTTGCGGGATTCTGGTTGACATAATATCCCTTCTTGTAGACAAGTGTATGTTTAGAGCCTCCGAATATCGGATCGCTGTCATAGTTTTCCTGATATGAATCACCGCTCTTTGTAAGATCTGCCCAGGCGCTCATTGTAACGATCCCTGCCGGCATCTCCATCTTGTGATCTCTTAGATACAGACAGAGTGCAAGCGCAAGACCTCCTCCTGCCGAATCACCCGAAACAACTATATGATCTGCAAGATACTCATGATCTATGAGCCAGCGATAGGATGCTACCGCGTCTTCAAGCGCCGCAGGATAAGGATGTTCCGGAGCTACGCGGTAATCCACGGATAGTACGTCAAATCCTCCCGTCAGCTCGTGATAATAAGCAGCAACTGCCCTGTAGGTATTGTGAAGCTTCCCGTAGTAGCCTCCGCCGTGGAGCTGAAGGATAACATATCTGTTTCGTCTGTCAGACTCATCATCCTTTTTTTCGAGCAGTTCCATCTTGTAAAGATCCATGTTTATGACGGTGTTGCTTAAGCTGTCGGAGAACTTCCACTCTCTCTCATGCTCGCTTACAAGATTCTGGAGCTGGCCGTTTACTCTTAACGGGCCCACTACCGGCAGATGATTTGCGACCTTTACAAGGTGACGCGCGGTCTTTCCCCTTAAGCTTATATCTTCTGCAGGTTCTGTATTCTTTTTATTCTTAAATATGGAATCGCCTGCTGAATTCATGCTCCGCCTTTCGTTCACCGAACAGGATCATAACAAAAAGATATAAAAATGAGACCGCTTCGCAGATAAGAGGCATCAGTATATTTGAGATCACGCCGCATAGATATAGTATTATGAGAATGAAAGAGAATATCGCCAAAAATAAAAGCAGCAAAAGATAGCTCTGCCAGCGACTGCGGTTTATTAACATCAGCACCGCTACTATAAGGTCTCCCAAAAGAATGATGCCCGGTATTGCCCATTCAAGAGACCATCCTCTCATTCCGTTAAAGTAGTCTATCGCAAACAGCAGGCATGAGGTCAGAACTATCTGCAGTCCGACCTTTGATGCAAATCCGGAATCATATGTTATCCAGTACATGAGCGACAGATAGATATACAACAGCGCCACGCCCGTTATCATCGACCAGGGATAGTTAACAGCCGTAAGGCGGTTTATCATTATCATGAGAAATTCTGCCACTACAAAGATAAACAGTACTACCTTGAGTGCCAGTCTCATCTTCTTTCTTCGGCCCTCTATATCGGGATACGGCGCATTTTCGCCAAATAGATCTCTGATATGAGCTTCATCGTCACCTTCTGTCTCCTCAATGACGCACTGGCATAAGGGACAGATCTCGGGCTGATCAAACAGTATTATCCTGCACTGCGGACATCTTGTTGTTATTCTTTTGTATTCATTCGTCTTCTCTGTAGTCATTGGTCTCTATTGCGACCTCCACTGAGTCATTGCTTATAATCCTGAAGAAACGCTTCTGTATCGATACATCCGAAAAACGTGTCGTAAATGTTACGATGAGCGTACCGTTGTAGCATACGATGGCACCTTTAAGCTCCTGTCCTCGCGACATGGCCAACATCGCATAGAAATGCTCCACATACTTTTCGTAGGGCTCTCTCAGCTTTACATCTCCGATGTTTGTCATTGTTGCCGTAGTCGCATCCACTGTCGCGTGATATACGCTCCTTATCGCGATATTCTTGATGAATAACGGTATCGGCTTTAAAAAGATGTTCTGCTCGTTTGATACATTGTATGAAAGGATCTTGTCCAGATTTTCCTTTGTTATCTGTTCCTTTAAGCTTGAAGCGACGATCTCGAGCACTTCATCAAAGGAATACTCCTCCTTTTCAGGCTGAAACCTCGCCATGACCATGGCAAAGAAATTCTTTATCGTATGCGAGTCATAAAATCCTCTAAGGTCAACAGGCACGCACAGGTTTATCGGTCTGTCGCTTGTTGCACCCTTTAAGTATTCCTTATAGATCGAATAAACAAATGCGCCTACCAGGTACTGGTTTATAGTGACACTGTGCTTCTTTGCCGCTGCCTTTATCTGATCGAGAGGAAGATATCCGTGTATCACTCCCATCTCGCCTCTTACGAGACGCTCTCCCTTTATGATGACGGATTTGCGGGAGCGATATGCTTCCTTCCTGCTCTGGGCGCTTTTAAAGTTTTTAACATAGCTGTCTTCCATGTCAAGGACCAGTCCCGGAGAGAGCCTGTCCTTTTCATCCTTCAGTTCATCGGGATGAGCAAGTCTTAAATACTGATATACGAGCTCCTTTAAGAACAGAAGTCCGCCGTATCCGTCAGTGAGCGCATGGAATACTTCAAGATTGATACGCTTTTTAAAATATGTCACTCTGAAAAGATAATGGTTGTTCTGTGACTTGTTTATATATGCTCCCGGATAGGAATTCTCCTCGTAAACCTTGGGAGGCTTTCTGTCATTCTCCTCAAGATAGTACCAGAAGATACCGGTCTTTAGATTCATGCGAAAAGCCAAAAACAGAGGACGGACCAAATCCTGGGCCATCTGCAGAAGCTCTCCGTCGATATCCTCTTTCAGGGTCACGGCTATCCTGTAGACATTGCTCATCTCCCTGCTTGCTATGGCAGGAAACAGAATTGCCGTATTATCCAGTTTTACCCATGCCGGTCTGTGTTTTGACCTGCGTGTTCTTATCTTATGTTTTTCACTCATACAGCTTATGATGGAGTAAATTCAAGGACTTCATCATCCTCCGTTTTATCTTTTTGCTTATCTGAAACGTTGATCACAGGCTTTATGGAATCAAGCGTTTTTTCATAGAGACTGAGCATATCATTATGCATTGCCCTTATCTTATCCATATCCTCTTCATCAGCGGCATGCTCAAGCTTTGCTGCCATCTCGGAGAGTTTTGCTGCACCTATCGTTGCCGATGTCGACTTGATCGCATGAGCTATGACTCCGTAGTTTTTTATATCCTCTTTTTCAAAGTAAGTGTTGATAAGATCCTTTTTCTCGCCTGCGCTCTCAAAGTATTCAACAAGCATTGCTTCATAGAACTTTTCATCTCCGCCGCAGTTGCGGATCCCTTTTCTTACTTCTATGCCGCCGTCAAACAGCGCTGCAAGATGCACATGTATATCCTCATTGTCAGTTAGTGTATCATCCTTTGGATCTATGATTATTATCTTTTCTTTCGGAAGATATGTCCTTAGCATCTTTTCAAGAGCAAGGCTGTCGATCGGCTTTGAAAGATAATCTGTAAAGCCCTGGGAGATATATCTTTCCTTTGCACCTATTACGGCATCGGCTGTAAGACATATCATCGGAGTAGATATATTTGCTCCGTCTTTTTGCTCCTTTATCACATGCATCGCTTCAACGCCGTCCATACCGGGCATGCGCTGATCCATAAGGATTACATCGTAGCTGATGCTTCCTGCCATCTCGATAGCCTCATT
>JAGCXJ010000147.1 GCA_017961385.1 Lachnospiraceae bacterium | reverse complement strand
ACTGCTAATTATACTTACGGAGAACTCTTTAACCAGATAAATATCCGTACGGGCGGGATCGTACCTGTATGCAACATATATACAGATTCAAAGAATCTTGATGATACAAGAGTAACTTTCGAGTGGAAAGCTAAGGTTTTAGAGGGCGGACTCGATGCAGCGTTTGAACTTTTGGAGGAGATAATCTTTACATCTGTTCTTGATAATGAAAAAAGAAACAGGGAACTGATCAGCGAGGTCAAGTCTCGAACACAGGCAACTATGATGAGCGCTGGTCACCAGGTAGCTGTAGGCAGGATCGGAACATATTTCAGCAAAGGTGCAGTGATCACAGACAAGATCAGCGGATATACGAATTACAAGCTGACAGAGAAACTGGATAACGAATATGAATCGATCAAGGAAAGCTATATAGAGAAGCTTAATGAACTGGTTAAGTACATATTCAGAAAAGAAAATCTGATGTTTGATTTTGCTGGATCAGAGAATGAATACAAGCTGTTTGAGAAGAAGGCTGAGGCCTTCCTTGACAGATTAAATGAGCATGAATCAAAAGACATTGCTGTTATGCCTGCATTTGATCCCAAGCCTGTTGTCAGGAATGAAGGCATAATGAGCTCATCTCAGGTAAACTATGTATGCAGAGGCGGAAACTTTATTGATAAGGGGCTTAAGTATACAGGCAGCTTGCGTGTACTGAAGGTTATCATGAGCTATGGGTATCTGTGGATGAATGTTCGTGTAAAGAATGGTGCATACGGCTGCATGAGCTCATTCAGCAAGAGCGGAGACAGCTTCTTTGTTTCATACCGTGATCCCAATCTGTCTAAGACATTGGATGTATATGAAGGAATACCTGAATATGTAGAAAACATCGATATAAGTGACAGAGAGATGACCCAGTATATAATAGGTGCTGTCAGTGAGCTTGATACACCTCTGACACCGTCATCAAAAGCTATAAAGTCGTTGAGCGCATACATGACAAATCTTTCTTTAGAAGACTACCAGAAGGAAAGAGATGAGGTACTATCAACAGATGTTGACAGGATTCGTTATCTATCAGACTATATAAAGGCAGTTCTTGAAGAGGGATATGTCTGCGTAGTAGGAAACGAAGAAGCTATTAAGAGTGAAAAGGATCGATTCATAAATCTTGAAAATATGATCGAAAAGGCGTGAGATAGATATGGAAATGATTAAGCTTTTTGATGACTATGAAATACTGTTGACAGGTTTCAACAGGTCAAAATATATAAAGAACATGCAGGTGTTCAAAGAAAAGTACAAGGATGCGCTGACTGAACTGTACAGACAGAGCGATGAAGAATACAGATCTTTTGCAGAAGCGGTATATAAGCGTTATTCATTTATGGGAAAGGTCGGCAAGATGAAAAAGAAGGATCTTAATCTTTTCATGATCTATTACATCTTTCCTGCAATACTACCTACAGGAGAAGATAACGCCGAAAAAGAGACGGCTCATGCAAGCTGTGACAGGCTTCTTAAAACATGGAACACCTATTTTGATACAGATATAAGCTATCTTGAATATCCCACGATCCTTGAAGGATTCAACGACAAGCTGTTTGGAGTGTTTTAGGCATACAAAAAGGGAAAACCGTTTCGGCTTTCCCTTTTTGCATCTATTTGGCTAATTACTGATTTTCTTCAGTCTTGTTTTCAGGGGCAGCGCCTTCGCCTGTTGTTAAAACGGGTTCTGTATCAGCTTTTTTTGCTGCTTTTTTTGCTGCCTTTTCAGCCTTCTTCTGTGCACGATATGCTTTCCTGTCAGCTTTCTTCTCATTATACCAGTTGCGAAGCCTTTTGTTAGAGAAGATCACGATGCGAAGTATTATGTGTACTATAGCTACTTTGACAATGAAGAGCAGGATGTAAGGAAGGTTGATGATAAGGTCTATAAAGAATTCCTTAATATCATAAGCTACATCCTTAACACTGTGTGTAAAGCCTTCTGATATGCGTTCCCATGTGGTCTTTTCTACTGTGGGCTCAACAACAGGAGTATATTCGATCACTTCAACTACATTGATGTTGACCGTGCTGTAATCAACCATGTTGTCATATGTGCGAAGCTGGCTCTCCATGCTGTCAATCTGATAGCGGACATCCGTAAGATGATCCTCGATAGCCATCATGTCTTCGATAGTATCTGCAGCATTGAGATACTCCATGAGACGGTCACGCTCTGCGATGAGCATATCCTTGTGGCTCTGCATGTCAACATATGTAAGGGTTACATCGCGTACAGATTCTGTTCTGTTTGTGATGTTTGTGGTCTCACCGACTTTATTTACGAATGAATCGAGTTTGGCTGCAGGGATACGTGCGGTAAGGCTCGCACCTCTTGATGAGGCTCTGCTTGCATTATATGAATTGTTCCTGACATCCATAAACTCAATATAACCGCCGAGTGCCGTGATCTCTTCAGTCAGATTTTTGATAAGCGCATCATATTCCTTTGTCTCAACATTAAGCGACATGTCGCGGATGAGCTTCCTATTTGTATTTGATGCATTTTCAGCGGTTGCTGTTGTATTGGCAGAAGCAGGTGTATCAGCTTCCATGTCATACATCTCATCACCGTCATATGCAACGGCTTCTTCTGTGTAATTGACCATTTTCGCCGAACTTGATCTTTCCATAGCTGCCGGCTCATCATATGCGTAATCTGAGGTTTGGTATGCACCGTCATACTTTGAACTTGCCGTATCTCCGCATCCTATGATATTGACTGTACATACAGCTGCGAGTAACCAGACTAAAAATCTCTTTTTCATATAAATATTCCTCCCTAACCTCTCATTTCATCGCGTCTTATCATCGCTTCTGATAAAGATACGCTTGAACATTTACAAATTTATGGAAAAAAAATCAATTTTTTAATATTATATTATAAGATGTGAGAAATATCAAAAAGAGGATAACTATGAAAGAAAACTATAAAGCGGGTTTTGTCAGCATAATCGGAAGGCCGAACGTGGGCAAGTCAACGCTGATGAATCATATAATAGGACAGAAGATCGCCATTACATCGAGCAAGCCTCAGACAACAAGAAACAGGATCCAGACTGTCTATACATGTGATGACGGTCAGATCGTGTTTGTTGATACACCTGGAATACACAAGGCAAAGAACAAGCTTGGCGACTACATGGTAAATACCGCGTACGGCTCAATGAGCGGAGTTGATGTTTTACTTTGGCTTGTTGAACCCACAACCTATATAGGTGCCGGAGAAAAGAGCATACTTGAACAGATAAAGAAGGCAAAGCTTCCGACAATACTTGTTATCAACAAGATAGATACTGTTAAGAAGGCAGAGATCTTGCCTGTAATAGACACATACAGCAAAGAATATGACTTTGAACAGATAATACCTGTGTCTGCAAAAAAAGGCGAAGGCATATCTGAACTCATAAATAACATAATGAAATATCTTCCCTACGGCCAGCCTTTTTATGATGAAGATACCATAACCGATCAGCCTGAAAGACAGATCGTAGCAGAGATGATACGTGAAAAGGTACTAAGATCCATGGGAGATGAGATACCGCATGGAGTTGCTGTTGCGATAGATTCGATGAAATATGAGGGCAAGATGTGCAACATCGATGCAACGATCATATGTGAGCGTGACAGCCATAAGGGAATGATAATAGGCAAGCACGGCAGCAAGCTTAAGGAGATAGGATCTCTTGCAAGAGTAGATATAGAAGAGATGCTGGAGTGCAAAGTATT
>JAGCXJ010000146.1 GCA_017961385.1 Lachnospiraceae bacterium | reverse complement strand
CATCATCGTCCTTCTCTTTACCGGAGAAGAACCCGGTAATGGAAGCTTCGATGACTGTTGAAGCAGCACGTGCGGTACCGATCTTTCTGTTTTTCCTAGCTAATATACGGTCATTATTCATAATGTATGAGCAGTACTCGAGTAATCTCGCCACACTGCACCAGAAGGGTAAGAATCTGGCTATGCTTGCTCACACTGCAGGGGAGGGAGGAGAGGAATTGGTGCACCTTGCCACGGAACAGGCGGTTGAACCTTTATATAAGACAATGGGTTTTGACGGAGCTGAAACAGGTGCTTTTGTATATGTCAGGAAATGGACAGGTTACAGAGTATCATCAGATGTAAGCAGAGAAGAAGAGGATGAATATGTATATATAACGGAGAGCGGAACGGTATATCACAGATCCAGAACCTGTCGTCATCTTAAGATATCGTTAAAAACGGTAGATGTGTCATCGATCGGCGATCACAGAAACGCTCACGGAGCAAGATATACTCCCTGTGAAAAGTGCTGTAACGGACAAAGTACCGGCCTTGTCTTCATAACGGATAAAGGGGACAAATACCATAACAGAGTGGACTGCATCGGACTGAAGAGAACTATACTGACTGTCAGACTGTCAGAAGTAGGAGGTCGGGGTCCCTGCAGTCTCTGTGGAGGAACATGAGTCTGATAATTATTATGTTACTGTTGTTGATCATATCCTCGATATATGACATAAGGACACTGCACTTACCCGTATGGCTTGTATCGGCGATTATACTTTTGGGATTGACGGCCGTGATAAAAGACATTATGAGCGAAGGTCTTAATCCGGAAGCTCAGACCGTGAGGATATGTATTCTGATACTGACCCTCATCATACTGACGGCATCAGAGAAGATAAGAACAGATACGGTCGGAACGGCAGACATACTGATCCTCTGTGTCATATGCATATTATTAAGGGGTGAGATGTTGATACTGACGCTCGGTGCTTCCTTTTTTCTGGCCGGATCATATTCAGGAGTTCTCTTAATGATAAAAAACTGATTAAAGATTTTACACAGACTTTCCTTTTGGAATGCACTGCCGCTATTTCAAATATCAGAAAAACAGATACAAACCCAATTATAAAAAAAGTATGCGATTACGTAGAACAAAATCTTGCACAGGATATTTCGCTTGAAATGGCAGCTGATTTTGCAGGAGTCAGTTCGTTTTATTTGAGCAAACTTTTCAAGGAAGAAAAAGGAGAAACCTTTATTAACTTTATTTCAGACAGACGCCTTGAAAAATCGTGCCAGCTTTTAACAGAAACAGATCTTTCAATAAAAGAAATAACTGCTGACGTGGGCTACAACGATCAGAATTATTACAGCAGGATATTTAAAACCAAGTACGGTCTTTCGCCCAAAGAATACAGAAAGGAGAAACAAAAATGAAAAAAGTTGTAAAAGTTCTTGTGCTTATTCTTGCCTGCCTTCTGGCTGCTTCTTGTAAAAAACAAAATCAACAGGCTGCAGAAAAAGCTTCTTCCCCTACTCCTGAAAACAAAATCACAATAGGATTTTCAATAGACACACTTGCCATTGAACGCTGGCAGCGCGATCTTGATATTTTTATAAATAAAGCAAAAGAACTTGGCGCCAATGTAATTGTTCAAAACGCAGGAAACAACATTGATGAACAAAATCGTCAACTCATGTATCTGATGGACCGCACAGATGCTATTGTAGTGCTTCCAAAAGATGCCGCTTCAATTTCGGACAGTGTCCAGAAAATCCGTGCAAAAGGAATTCCTGTTATCTCCTACGACCGGCTGACACTTAACGCAGACATAAATCTTTACATGACAATAGACAGCGAAAAAGTTGGTGAATACATGGCTTCGCAGATGATGAGGCATACTACAGGCACAAACTGGTATTGCATTCTTGGCCCTGAAGAAGACTACAACATGACGCTCATAAAAGAAGGCATTCAAAGAATTGTCAGAAACTCTCCTGTAAAAATAAATCACATTTATCATACCTACAACTGGAACTACGATCTTTCTTACCAGGAAATGGTCAGAATCTTAAAGAGCGATGTTTTCCCGGATGCAATTATCTGCGGTAACGATGCAGTTGCTTCAAGTGTAATTCAGGCAATCTCACGCTACTATCCCGATATTTATATTCCGGTTTGCGGTCAGGATGCAGATATTTCGGCATGTCAGTATATTGTTCAGGGAAAACAGGCTTTTACAATTTATAAACCAATCATAAAGCTTGCAGAACTTGCTGCAGAGTTTGCAGTAAGGCTTGCAAAAAAAGAAGAGCTTCCGGAAGGCAATTTCCGCATTTCATATATCAACAACGGCTATTCAAATATTCCTACTGTATGGCTGGATCCAACCTATGTAGACATATACAATCTTGATAAGGTTGTTATTGATTCAGGGTTCCACAATGCATCAAGTATTTATGGCCCTTCGACAAGCTCAGGGACCACAGAGTAAGGCTCAGGGACCACAGAGTAACGAAAAAACTGGCACAGATGTTGCGGGTCTGTGCCAGTAAAAAAATACTTATTGGAGTCTTTTTTTGGAATTATGAAAAAAAAGTTACGCTTTTTTAGAAGCCTTTTTCTGCTTTGACACAACGTCAAAGATTACGGCAGCAAGAAGTACTGTACCCTTAACTGCACGCTGCCAGTTCATGTCTACACCAAGGATAGACATACCGTTATTCAATACACCCATGAAGATAGCACCAACTACGGCACCACCTACAGTACCTGTTCCACCGTATGCCGATGCACCACCAATAAAGCAGGAAGCAATGGCATCCATTTCGTAGTTCT
>JAGCXJ010000145.1 GCA_017961385.1 Lachnospiraceae bacterium | reverse complement strand
GACAGATAACGCATCAGGAAAAAATGCCTGAACAAGATAGCTCGAACCCACCTTATGTGCCCCAAGTATCCTGTGAGGATTATCTCCATCCGAATAGATTATCTCCTCGATTTCCGGCCAATTCATCATCTTGTACAATTTACCGTTCACTTTAATGCCCTCCAAATTAAATACAACATGAATACATTCTATTATATGAAAACACCGATAAATGTGCTTTCCCCAAAAAGTCACTAAGGAAATACTGAATTAATCGGTATTTCCTTAGTTAATTGTATCATAAATTGTACAAAATTTTAAATCGAATGAATAAATAATCCGCTCAAAAGCTTCGGTTCAAACCATGTTGACTTCGGAGGCATAAGCCTTTCTGCGTCAGCCACATCAAAGAGCTCCGATCTTGAAGTGGGATACATTGAAAAAGCAAGCTTCATATCCTTGTGGCATCTGTCCTCAAGCTCTTTTAATCCTCTTATTCCACCGACAAAATCGATTCTCTTGTCAGTCCTAGGATCTCCGATACCAAGAATAGGAGAAAGAACTTCATTCTGAAGTACAGAAACATCCAATCCCTCAACGGCATCACTCTTTCTTATATGCTCTTTTGCAACAAGTTTATACCATTCATCTTCAAGATAAAGGCCAAACTCGCCCTTACATGAAGGCTTTACGGCTTCATTTGATCTCTCAATATCAAACTTATCTTCGAGCTTATCAAGAAATGCTTCTTTCGTAAGTCCGTTAAGATCTTTTACAACTCTGTTGTAATCCATGATCATAAGCTCATTGTCAGGGAAAAGAACCGAAAGGAAATAATCATACTGCTGCTTTCCTCTTGCCTTGCCGGCATTCTCTTCTCTTTTTCTAAGCCCCACCTTAACGGCAGAAGCACATCTGTGATGTCCGTCGGCAATATAGATGCTGTCTATAGTCGCAAAGATCCTGCAGATAGTCTCAGTCTCTTCAAGATCTGAAATGATCCAAACCCTGTTCTTAACACCGTCATCAGATGTGAAATCGTAAACAGGTTCGTCAACTTCCTTGATCTTTGCAACAAGGTCACTAAGCATCTTGTTGTTTCTGTAGCACAAAAAGATAGGACCTGTCTGCGCTTCACAAGTATAAACATGCTTGATCCTGTCTTCTTCTTTTTCAGCTCTCGTATTCTCATGCTTCTTGATGACATTGTTAAGATAATCATCTATTGAAGCACAGGCAACAATGCCTGTCTGCGTTCTGCCATTCATTGTCTGCTCGTAAATGTAATAGCAGTTTGTCTCATCCTGCTCAAATACTCCGCTCTCGATCTGTCCCCAGAGCATATCATGTGCCTTCTGATACACTTCAGGTGCATACATATCGTAGTCCTCAGCGAACTGAGTCTCCGGTCTGTCTATAGCAAGAAATGAATCGGGATTTCTTTTCACCTCTTCATAAGCCTCTTTCCTGCTAAAAACATCATAGGGAAGAGCCGAAACTCTTCCCACTTTATCCTTTATTGGTCTATATGCTTTAAAAGGTTTGATGTCTGCCATAATTATGCTTCCTTCTTAACAACTCTGACTCTGATAACACCGTCAATCTTTTCCATCTTCTTAATAAGAGTATCTGATATCTTGTCCTCAAGGTCAATAAGAGTATAAGCAAAATCGCCCTTTGACTTGTTAGTCATATCTGAAATATTATAACCTGCCTCGCCGAGTACTGTTGTAAACTGGCTGATCATATTTGCAACATTCTTGTGGAAGATTGCGATTCTGGGCTTTGTAGCAATTCCCATGTCACATCCCGGATAATTTACGGAGTTATTGATGTTACCGTTCTCAAGATAATCCTTGAGCTCAAGTACAGCCTTAACCGCACAGTTATCCTCAGACTCCTCTGTAGATGCTCCAAGGTGAGGAATAACGATACATCCGTCGTGACCTGCTGTTGTAGGATTCGGGAAATCTGTTACATACTTACGGATCTTACCTGAGTTGATTCCTGCAAGAACGTCAACTTCGTTGCAGAGAATATCTCTTGCAAGATTGATAAGTATAACGCCCTTCTTCATCTTAGCGATTGCATCCGCATTGATCATGCCCTTTGTAGAATCAAGTGCAGGTACGTGAACTGTGATAATATCACACTTTGAATAGATATCATCAACGTTTGTCACGTGCTTAACGTCTGAAGAAAGTCTCCAAGCAGCGTCGATTGAAAGATAAGGATCATATCCGTAAACATCCATGCCAAGCTGTCTTGCAGCATTCGCAACTCTGACACCGATAGCGCCAAGTCCGATGATACCAAGCTTCTTTCCGAAGATCTCAGTTCCCGCGAACTTCTTCTTTGACTTCTCTGTGAGCTTTGCAATGTCAGGATCGCCTGCATTTGCCTTAACCCACTCTGTTCCGCCGATGATATCTCTTGATGCGATAAGCATTGCGGCAAGAACCATCTCTTTTACACCGTTTGCATTTGCACCGGGAGTATTGAATACAACAATACCTTTTTCAGCACATCTGTCAAGCGGAATATTGTTTACACCGGCACCTGCTCTTGCGATAGCAAGAAGGTTATCGGAAAACTCCATCTCAAGCATATTGGCACTTCTTACAAGTATGCCTTCTGCATCATCAACATTATCTACTGTCTGATACTCATCTGTGAAATTATTAAGACCGATCTTTGCAATCGGGTTCATGCATTTATACTTGTACATATCAGCTGTTCTCCTTTTCAAACTTAGCCATGAATTCTACGAGCTTCTGTACGCCCTCGATAGGCATAGCGTTATAGATGCTG
>JAGCXJ010000144.1 GCA_017961385.1 Lachnospiraceae bacterium | reverse complement strand
GTCTCCGTATCGTTATCAAGAGCAGATGTAGCTTCATCAAATATCAAGAGTTCCGGATCATAATAAAGAGCTCTTGCTATACCGAGTCTCTGTCTCTGGCCTCCTGAGATACGTACTCCTCTCTCTCCTATCTGGCTGTTAAGCCCTTCAGGCTGTTCCATTACAAACTCCTTCATCTGAGCCTGTTCAAGCACCTGCCATACCCTGTCTTCATCTATCTTGTCTTCTTCAACCCCGAATGCGATATTTTCCTTTATCGAAGCATCTAGCATATATATTGTCTGAGGTATATATCCGACATGTGACAGCCATCCTTCATAGTTTTCAAATATGTCTGTTCCGTCACTGGTAACTGATCCACTCTGAACTTTTAAGAGTCCTAAGAGTATATCTATAATCGTTGTCTTTCCTGATCCGGAAGGTCCCATGACACCTACGGATTTGCCTACGGGTATTATCATGTTGGCATCATCAAATATCTTCTTATCCGTATTTGGATATGCAAATGTTATATTTGAAAGTCTTATCTCTTTTTTCAGTTCTATGACCTTGGTGTTGGGATTTGCTCTTCTTTGCTTATCAATAAGTTCCTGGTCACGCATAGCCTTTGTGTCTACATTTTCGTATATGTAATTGAGCGCAGGCTCGTAGTAGGCTATGTTTGCCATATATGTGTTGACCCTGTTGACACTAGGAAGCAGTCTCATTGAAGCAAGAGCAAATGCCGATATGAGCGGCAAAATCTCGCTCATGGCAGTTCCTGCAGCTATCGAGATCCCTACATAAGCAAGTATTCCAACGATAGCAATAGTCTCTATAAGAAGTCTTGGCAAGTTTGTAAGAACATTGTTTGTTACCTGATAATCGGCATACTTGGTCGCTCTTTCCCTGTATCTGTCCGTACAGTAGTCTTCCTTGTTAAGGACTTTTACATCCTTTATTCCTGTAACAGGCTGCAAGATCCACTTGTACAGTCCAGCTTGAGCTTCTCTCGCTTCATCCCCGACACGTCTGAGCTTTGGCTTTATGACCTTCATGATTATGAGCGTAACAAGTCCTAAGAGCCCGACTATGACTATCATCATCTTAAAATCTATAACGAGTAAAAATATCCCAAGGCATACGCTTACGACAAGTTCTGCTGCCAGATTCATACACTGGAGCAGGAGATTAAAGACATTATCCATATCTCCGTAGATAGTTCTTACTATCACGGATGTCTCAGCATACAGATAGTACTCATAGGGTCTGTGAAGAAACTGCGATAAAAGATTTGTCGTATGTCTGCTCCTGTTCTTGTTTACAAATCTCGATTGCATATATGTAAGCATCACAAGATACGCATTCTTTATAACAAACATGAGCGCAAGCGATATCAAAAGGATATAGATCATATGCTTTATACTATCGATGTTAAACAGATCCATTATCCATATGACGTACTTGTTTGCTGCAAAGCTCTCTTCATCGAGTATTGCTGATATGAGAGGGAGCACGAGCGAAACTCCTGCAGTTTCAAGAAGGCCTCCGATAAGTATCATTACCATGAGTCCCGCTATGCGAAGCTTCTGTCCTCTATCCAGTATTGAGTTGAGTTTTTTTATCATGCTTAAGCTCATCTATCCCAGCTTTCTTTTAAGCGAATTAATAAACTCGTTTCTTATGATTTTCTTTGTCTTTTTATCACTGTTTTTAAACATGAACATAAATCGTTTCATGCTGTAGCCTTTGGCCCCAGTGATTGCCCTCTTTCCATAGTCCCATATGATATTTGACCACTGGTGTGAGTAATCTATCCTGCCTTTGAAATAATCATTAAGTGCTTTTACATGATGCGCTTTCTCAAACAGATCCTGTTCCATGTTCGCATTGGTTACATTTCTGCCATTTTCTGCGTCAGCATCAAAAAATCTCCTGTATGCGCTCATTGTATCGGGCAGTATGTAAAAGTCACCTCTGTCTAGCAATATTGAAAGGATCGTCTTGTCTCTTATGAGCCTGTCTGCAGTATATATGATGCTGTAATCTTTGCCGTCTTTAAAGATATTTCTGTAAAAATGTGTTCCTGTCTGAAAAACGAACCCTTCATTCAAAAAATCGCCAATCGTGAATCTTTTACCTAAAAAGGACTTGATCGCTTTGTTGTCTTCATTATCGATCACGTTGCCGTCTTTATCTATTATGTCAAAATCATGTGCTACTCCGATATAATCCGGGTTCGCTCTTAAAAAGTCAAACTGCTTCTGAAGCTTGTTCTCATCTGTCCATATATCATCCAGTTCAAGAGCCGCTATATAATCTCCCTTGGCATCCATTAACAATTCGTATTCATTGCGTGTCGCACCAAGATTATTCTCACGATAGTACATCTTAAACTTATCCGGATATTTTTTTTCATACTCCTTAAGGATCACTCTTGTAGAATCCGTTGAGCAGTCTTCACCGACACGTATCTCAAAAGCAAAGTCTGTCTTCTGAGATATAATGGAATCAAGTGCCGCTCTTATGTATTTTTCATGATTATAGGTCACACATATGACTGAGACCAAAATATCCTTATCCACTTATTTCCTCTATCTCTTTAACAGCATCGGCAAAAATATCGCCCTCTTTACAAGCTTTACATACTTGTTCTTGGAATAGCTCTTTTGCAGATATCTCTGCATTCTCTCGCTCTCCGCAGCCTTCTGTCTTCTTTTATTTGATCTTATGAATGATTCTTCTTTCCTTGCGATAGATTCGTCATAAACACTTGGAGCGATATACGCTAAGTCATCAAAGCTTTTGCATATGGCCTTATTTTCATCTAAAAAAGCTTTCAGTGAATCAAAATCAGCATCATCCCAGTTATTTAAATGTATACATACAGTATCTATCCCGCTAGGTTCTTTAAGATCAGACAATCTGCAGGGATAGAACGTAACACCGTCTCTTATATAAGGTCTGTCAGAATATCCGTCGGTGATATTGAATATTCCGTTTGCAACAAGCGCCTTTAGAGTATTCTCATCAAAGGTATGACCGGGAGCCATGAAATATTCCGGTGTAAGACCTTTTTCTTCCAGGATTTCTTTTCCTTTAAAGATCATGTCCTTGTGTGCTTCATATGCGATT
>JAGCXJ010000143.1 GCA_017961385.1 Lachnospiraceae bacterium | reverse complement strand
GATCGCATATTCTTTAAGGCTGTAGTTGCCCGGAGTATTTTTACCGGTAAGGACACTGCTTATCATAACGCCCGCCGCTCTTGATAAAAGTAAAATGATAATGGCAAAAGGTATTATGACGGCGGCATATTCACTGATCTCAATATCAAGTGCATAAAGTCCTATCATCACAAAAAGAACGGAAGTCAAAATAGTCTCAAGTATCTCCCAGAAATCATAATAGTATTCCTTGGGATCGATGACCCTGACTCTCCGCTCCATCTTATCCATCGAATAAGAAAAGAACATTCCGCAGACTACTGATGCTATAACACCCGAAAATCCCAGGTGCTCACAGATCATATAAACAGCCGATACATCAAGTAATGATATAAGGATATACCTGACCGGATCCTTGTTTATCTTCATAAGCTTAAAAAGCAGATATGACACGACAAGAGCCACCGCAACAGCTCCCAATATCTCGCGAAGCATAAGATCGACAAAGTTCCCGTTACTGCTTTTTATGATCATCGAACGGACGAATATAAACAGCGTAACTCCCGTTCCGTCATTAAAAAGTGATTCGTTTTCGATAATGGAGCAGACATTTTTTGAAAGTCCGATCTTACTCAGTATTCCGGTTGCAGCAATGGAATCAGTCGGAGAGACAACGCATCCCAAAAGGATACACATCCATATATCCATGGGGATCTTAAATATCAATGCTATAAGATAGAACAAGGCTCCGTAGATAAACGATGAAACTACTGTTGTCAAAAGAGCAAGAAGACAGATCGGTCTTAAGTTCTGCCTGAATTTACCCATGTTGACCTTGCTTGCTCCGGCAAAGAGCATAAAGCAAAGCACTCCGTCCATAAGGTACTCTTCAAAACCGAACTCTCCTATGTTGGAAACAAAGTCGGAAACGATCCCGATCCCCAAGCCTTTGCCCAGGATCACAAGACCGAGCGACAAAATGAGAGCAAAAAGAATGATAGCTATATCGCTTTGAATATGAAATATCTTTTCGTTGACTATACCTATGCAGACCACAAAGGCAAGTATGATGATCAGGAACAGTAAAACACTCATGATTCCTTATTATCCTTATCGTCTGTATTTGCTGCCATAAAATCAGAGTAACTCATCCCCGCATATTTCTTGAAGCATCTTCCGAAATAATTGGGATCAGGAATACCCACTTCAGCGGCAGTCCTGAACATCTTCATATTTGTTTTGGCCAGTTTGATCGCTTTTTTCATTCGAAGATCGGTAAGGTATTCTATAAAATTACATCCCGTATCCTGTTTGAATTTCCTTGAAAGATAACTTGAACTGAATCCGAAATACTGCGAAACAAAAGCAAGGTTTAATTTGGAATCCGTAAAATTCACCTCTACATACTTTTTGATCTGTTCTCTCGGATCTTCGTCGCTTGTATTTTCAGCATTGCCTGAACTCTTCTGGTCTTCCCAGTAATCCTTTTCGTTTGAAAGCCGCTCGGCTGCCCTTTCAAGGACCTTGGTTATCTCGGCACGGACCATGGGCTTTAACATGTACTCAAACACGGGCATGCTGACACATTTTCTTGCATACTCGAACTGATCTATCGCCGTCATTATTATGATGATGAGATTCGGATATCTGTCTGTAGCCGTCTGGGTAAATTCTATCCCGTCCATAAAAGGCATGGATATAGCAACAAAAGCAATATCTGGCTTAAGGTCATCTATGACGTTAATCGCCTCGATACCGCTTGCGGCTTCACCGACAACTTCCATGTTGAGAGTATCCCATTTGATCGAACCTCTCAGCAGTTTTCTTGCCGATTCTTCATCATCTATTATCATTACTCTGAATCTTCTGTCCATCTTAATCCTTTATAAATCCGACGTTTCGCATGTCACAGATCGTAAATTCTATCCTTGTATACTCTCCGGGCTCACTTTCTATCTTTACAACATCGGGCCTGTTACAGTAGATCCTGATCCTTTCGATGGTTCCCCATAAGCCGAAGCTTTCATCAGAAGGATTTCCTGATGATTCCTTGTCAGATGAAAGGATCTTTGTGATCTGATCTTCGGTCATTCCGACACCGGTATCATATACAGTAAGGTGAAGAGCATCATCTTCAACATACGCGGATATTTTTATTATACCCTTTTCCCCCTTAAGACGTATACCATGATAGATACTGTTTTCAACAAGGGGCTGGAGTATTAGCTTTGGCACGATAAAATTCTCGGCTTCTTTTGAGATGTCGTAATCATCTTCTATTATGTCGCCGTATCTTAGCTTTTGAAGCAAAAGATAATCCTTGACTATGCATATCTCGCGTGAAAGCGGAATATCCCTGTCTCCTTTGCTGAGGAAATTTCTGTAGAAGCTTCCCAGTGTTTCAAGGGCATCATGTACGTTTTCAGCTCCCGCATCAAGTGCAAGAAAGCCTATGGTCTCGATCGAATTATAAAGGAAATGCGGCTTTATCTGTTCCTGAAGGATACGAAGCTCAGCCCTGCGGAT
>JAGCXJ010000142.1 GCA_017961385.1 Lachnospiraceae bacterium | reverse complement strand
GGAGCTTTAGACAGAAGCGTATACTTTGCAAAAGTTCTTGGTCTCAATACCGGTATGTTTTATAAAATAAGGGATTACAGTAAAGTTGTAAACGGCAAGAATCCCATAGTAGCACATGAATTCTTGGGTGATGATATCGACGGAAAAGACGTAATTGTAATGGATGACATGATCAGCTCCGGTGAAAGTATGCTCGATACTGCAAGGCAGCTTAAGGAAATGAACGCAAAGAGAGTATTCATTTGCTGTACATTCGGTTTGTTCACCAATGGTCTGATACTTTTTGACGAAGCATATGAAAAGTGCTATTTTGACAAGGTCGTAACGACCAATCTGAATTATTTTCCGCAGTAGCTTAAAACGAAGCCTTATTATATAGAAGCGGATATGAGTGGATTCTTAGCTGATGTTGTGGATTTCATGAATCATGATGTCAGCATGAGCAATGTACATACACCAGCTGATAAGATACACGATGTCATAAACAGATATAATCAGCGTCAGAATTATGATTTTGAAGATGCAGGAAAGAAAGACACCTGATGAAAAAAAGCAGGCACATAGTCGCAGAAGTCTTACCCGACAGCATAGCTGATGAGATGGAAATAGTTGCGGGAGATGAGATAGTAACCATAAACGGCGAAGAAATCGAAGACATCTTCGACTATCAGTTTTTATGCGAAAATGAATATATAGAGGTCGGCATCAGGAAGGAATCCGGTGAAGAGTGGATTCTCGAAATCGATAAAGATGAGGATGAGGATCTTGGTATAAAATTTGAAAACGGACTTATGGACGATTATCACAGCTGTTCAAATAAGTGCATTTTCTGTTTTATTGACCAAATGCCTCCGGGCATGAGAAAAACTCTGTATTTTAAAGATGACGATGCCAGGCTGTCTTTTTTGCAAGGAAACTATGTCACTCTTACCAATATGAGTGAAAAAGATGTTGAAAGAATAATAAAATATAACCTTTCACCGATAAATATATCATTTCATACAACAAACCCTGATCTTCGATGTATGATGTTAAATAACAGATTTGCCGGCAAGGCTTTGGAAAAGGCAAAAAGATTCTATGAAGCCGGCCTTGTTATGAATGGGCAGATAGTTTTATGCAAAGGTGTTAATGATAAAGATGAACTTGAGAGAACAATAAGCGATCTTTATGAATACCTTCCTTATCTTCAAAGTGTTTCAATCGTTCCTGTTGGTGTGACAAAATATAGAGAAGGTCTGTATAAGATGGACGCATGGGAAAAAGAAGATGCTGAATATCTTATTGATCAGGTCGAGAAATGGCAGAAGAAGGCATATGCGCAATATGGCCTTCATTTTGTTCATGCCAGCGATGAATGGTATATAAATGCTAACAGAACGTTGCCTGAAGCCGAAAGATACGACGGATATCTGCAGATTGCTAACGGTGTAGGCACAATGCGTTCAATGCTGGATGAATTTGAGGAAGAGCTTGCTAATTTCGCAGAATATAAAGAAGACGCTGAAAGAGTAACTGTAGTTTGCGGAGAGCTTCCATATACATATATAAAAATGATGTCCGATAAGCTGATGAATGATCATCCGCTTAAAGATATAAATGTTGTCGCCGTTAAAAATCATTTCTTTGGTGAAAGCATTACCGTAACTGGACTTCTGACCGGGCAGGATATTGTTTGTGCTCTTAAGGATCTCAATCTTGGAAACAGGGTATTGTTATCGGAAAACATACTGAAAGCTGATGAGGCAATATTCCTTGATGATATGACTCTTAAAGAGTTTAAAGAAGTTTTACAAGTAGAAGTAAGTATTGTACAATCTAATGGATACGATTTTGTAGATTGTATTTTAGAAAGTTAAGAAATATGAGTACTAGAAAAAGAAAACCCATAGTAGCTGTTGTGGGCAGACCAAATGTAGGAAAATCAACCCTGTTCAACGCTCTTGCAGGTGAAAGAATAGCAATAGTTCAGGATACACCCGGAATCACAAGGGACAGGATATATGCAGATATAACCTGGCTTGATATGCAATTCACGCTCATTGATACCGGAGGAATTGAGCCGGAGAGTTCTGATATCATTTTAAGCCAGATGAGAGATCAGGCTCAGATAGCAATGGACACGGCTGATGTCATTATATTCATGACTGATGTAAAGCAGGGGCTTGTTGATGATGATATGAAAGTAGCAGATATGCTCAGAAGATCTCATAAGCCTGTAGTTCTTGTCGTCAATAAAGTCGACAGCTTTGAAAAATTCATGAATGATACTTATGAATTTTATAATCTGGGAATAGGAGAACCTGTCCCGATCTCTGCAGCAAACAGACTTGGAATCGGAGATATGCTTGATGAAGTTGCAAAGCATTTCGACAAGAGCATGACTGAAGAGATCGATGATGATAGACCAAGAGTAGCTATAATCGGAAAACCCAATGTCGGTAAATCATCACTCATTAACAAGATCATCGGTGAAAAAAGACTTATCGTTTCAGATATAGCAGGAACTACCAGAGATGCTATAGACACTCCTGTTAAGGCTTTTGGCAAAGAATATGTTTTTATTGATACCGCTGGTCTTAGACGAAAGAAAAATGTCAAAGAAGATCTTGAAAAATATATGATCGTAAGGACTGTTTCTGCCGTTGAAAGAGCTGATGTTGTTGTACTCCTGATAGATGCTGATGAAGGGGTGACCGAACAGGATGCAAAAATAGCCGGTATTGCTCACGAAAGAGGCAAAGGATTCATTATTGCGGTAAACAAATGGGATCTTATTGAAAAGAATAACAGTACTGTTAACGAATTCTCAAAAAAGATCAGGTCAACACTAAGTTTTATGCCATATGCTGAGATCATGTATATATCAGCACTTACAGGTCAGAGAGTTCCCAAGCTTTTTGAAATGATAGATGCCGTTATCGGAAACTGCACACTCAGAGTACAGACAGGTGTATTAAATGAAATAATTGCTGAAGCTACAGCTATGCAGCAACCGCCTTCAGACAAGGGAAAACGACTTAAGATCTTCTATGTTACTCAAGTTGCTGTTAAGCCGCCTACTTTTGTCATATTTGTAAATGACAAACAGCTGATGCATTTTTCCTATACAAGATATCTGGAAAACCAGATCAGAGATACCTTTGGATTTAAAGGTACACCTTTGAAATTTATAATAAGAGAACGAAAAGAGGATTAGATAATCTATGTTCAGGGCAATATGTTTGATTGTCGGTTATGCATTCGGACTAATTCAGAGTGCTTATATTTTTGGTAAGTTGCACGGTGTCGATATACGAACTGTGGGAAGCGGTAATGCAGGAAGTACAAATGCCCTCAGAGCCTTCGGCACAAAGGCAGGATTCACTGTTTTATTCTGCGATGCTTTTAAGACTATGGCTGCCATCTGGATCATGAGGCTTACATTGGGAAGAATGTATCCCGATCTATTATCTTTGATCATATACTACACGGCAGTCGGTGTCATTTTAGGACACAATTGTCCTTTTTATCTTGGTTTTAAAGGTGGCAAAGGCATGGCGGCAACTCTTGGACTTATTCTGTCGCTTTCGCCTTTTT
>JAGCXJ010000141.1 GCA_017961385.1 Lachnospiraceae bacterium | reverse complement strand
GTTATTCCCGATAAGCACCAGCATACACGGCAACATAGAGACCATACCTGAGCCTAGCCCCAGAAGCACCTCAGCCGCCAGCCGGAGAAACAGTTTTATATCAAGTCTGGGGAAACTGCCGGTCACAGTCCTGACGATATAGTATATCGCTATATTCACACATATGATCCAGCAGAAATAAAAGCTCATCAGATTGTTGAGTCCAAGCAGCAGCGCGAAGCATAATGGCTTTTTATTTATTACGAGCTGATCGAATGAATAGAGCAGCAGAGGGAACAACAGATACCTGTCAGAAAACTGATATACCAGATTAAACAGCTGAAATCCCGAAAATGCATAGAGCAGACCGCATATAAAAGCGCTGCGGTCCTTTTTTACATACTGACGGCAGTAGATATACGCCGTAACGGATGCCAGCCCGGTCTTTATCGCCAACAGAACAGAATGCGCATAAGGTACAGCCTTATACGGAAGTATATATAAAAACCAGTCAAACGGTGAGACAACATGTTCACCGTATGCGCTCAGAAAATCCATTCCGAGAAAAGTACACCAGTCATACACAGGTATTCCCTGTTTGCTGTGAAGGACTCTGTGTACACGCTCAATAAAGATTATCGTCTGGTCATTATAGTCTCCGATCCACAGAAACACTCCCTTTGAAGCAATAAGCACAGGCAAAAGGCTTATCAAAAAGAGAACAAATGAAGTAAAAAACACCTTTATAAGCGGGTGCCTGATCTTATCCTGCTCCATAAACCCTCCGGATCACATATAATAATCCAATACAGCCTTTACAATGCCTTGATCCTCACTCATCGGATCTACCATAGCCCTGCAGGCGCAGATACGCACGATCTCGGAATGTCAAGTAATTTGACCGCATTTAATTATTTATACATATTATTATACCAAATTTCTCTCTATTTGTCAAATCGAGTTTATACCGCCTGCACCAAGTATATTTATCCGCCATAACCATCCGTTTCTATCACTATATCCGGCGGATCTTCTGCTTCATGTCTGACCAGATCTTCCTTTGTTCCGATATAATAATACCCCAGTAACGCTCCGGCATGATCCTTATCAGAATATCGTTTCCAATCGATATTTCCGACATAGACAAAATCATCGCGCTGGAATACCAGTCGCTCACGCTGTTCATCTTCGGGGATCTGTGATATAGGTCTTCCAAACAGGTCCTCATCGCCATCTTCAGACAATCCCATCTCATCTAAACAGGTTGCAGCAAAATCAGCGATCGTTATCTGAGAAGAACAGTATCGTATGCATTCCGCTGTTTCTCCGGGACGTTTCATATACCAGATCGGCATATTGTCTCTTTCATAATGCCAGCCATGATCAGCCGTTACAATAATAAAAGAGTCATCGTATTTACCAAGTTCTTTGAGTTGATCAAAGTATTTAGTTAAAATATCAAGACATTCCTGTGTTTCATTTTCCGGTGTATCGGTATATCTGTGAAGTCCTTCGATGTGCTGAACGATAAACATATTTTTGTTATCATCGCGCAGTTTCAGGTCAATTGCTTCCAAAAAGTCATGATTGCCATGTTTTCTGCCCATTTTCATTACGACTTCTTCGTTGCCAAAGGCCGCAGAAGGGGATACAAATCTCTTTAAACATAAAGGTAGATAACGATATGCTGCCATCGTATCCAGATCTATATACAGCTCTTGTTTGTATATCTGGAGATCACTTCTTGAAACATGATACACATTGTCAAAAAGTTCTCTCATCACTCCGTAGTCATTCATGAAGTCGCCGAAGATCTGCACATCATAATTGTTTTTATGCAGTCTTGAATAGAACTCCTGAGCCGGCTCATCGGCTACGATCTTTTCATACCATGCCTCAGGTGTCGTTTCAGGATAATACCGTGAAGCTGTAAGCATACCTGGTACGGATAAATTAGTCGAATCATACAACATTGCTGTATTGGTGTAGTATGTAAAATCCTTCAGACAGTTAAAGTTTTCCGGTTTTTGTTGATATGCCGCTTCAAAATATTTTTGATCTGCCATATCAAGAATAAATACTATCGTGTTCTTTTGAGAAGAGACAGTGAACTGTTTTTCGCCGGAAAGCTGCTCCATCTCATAGGTAAAAATCGATGAGCTATTGGTCATCGCCATCGTAACAAGTGCTATAAGCTGTACAGACGTCAAAAATCCGGGCACAAACATCTTGAATTTCTCGCTTATACGCATTTTTTTTATTCTCTCAGACTTTCTGACTGCTAAATCCAATATAAACGGGAAAGAAAAAAGCACAACCCAGACAGCGATGTTTACTGCCTGGTCTGTAATTCTTTCATTCCATTCGATTCGTTCTCCGGCAAATGTCGGAAGAGCCTTGTTCATGAACATATACTGTGTATATACACATAATAATAGACCTATTATCCCATTTGATATTATAGCCGTTGCTTTTTTCTTTATAGAACATATTATATATGCTCCTGCAACAGCATACAAAACGGTTATAGAAAGATAGAAAGGGAAAAAATCTGCATAAACATATTGTAACTGGATATAATTTGAAAAAAAAGTTTCTGACGGGATAAAGATATATACCGTAAATAACAGTGACAGCAATCCCCAAAATGTTGTTTTGTATCTTTTTTGATCAAGATCAGCACCCAGATACTTATTGATCGCACCCAATACTATTGCAGAAGCAACGGAAAACAAACAAAAAGCCATCAGATCGCCGATAACTTTAGAGAAAGCATCGGATCCCACAGACACCAACGGAAAAGCGCTGAACCAATACACTGCTTTTAATCCGATATAAATGCTGATAGCATAATACATCAAGGAATTCTCAAAAACAATAAGATATTTTTTAGACAAAAATATTAACGCAGCAAGCACGATGATCAAAGAAATCGTAACCACTTTGTTGTCAAGTGCAAAAAACGAAAACAGACCTAAAGATGCAAAGAAAAGCAAATAAATAATGCACCCGATTATGGTTTTTGCTTTGTTGCTCATATCAGGTCTCTTTTGCATCATCAAGATAACATCCATATATGCTCCGACAAATATTATATTAGTGTTCAAAAAACGCTATTAACGATCATACAAAATAATCCAACACTGCTTTTATTACCATATCCTGATCCTCATCCGTCAGATGGTAATACATCGGCAGTCTGACAAGACGCTCGCTTTCCTTTGTGGTATATACATCCTCGCCGTCAAATCTGCCGTACCTTGCTCCTGCAGGTGCAGAATGGAGCGGAACATAGTGGAATACGGCATTAACGTCCCTTGTCTTCAGAAAATTTATAAACTCCGTCCTCTGTGCAAGATCCTTCAGCTTCAGATAGAACATATGCGCATTATGTACGCATCCGTCCGGAATATCCTGAAGCTCGATCTTACCCTGCTCTGCAAGAGGCATGAATGCCTCTCTGTACCTGTTATAGCTTCTCAGGCGGTCCTCGTTTATCTCATCAAGGCACTCAAGCTGCCCCCAGAGATACGCAGCATTGATCTCACTCGGAAGATAGCTGTCGCCGAAATCCACCCATGTATACTTATCTATCTGCCCGCGGAAGAACTTTGAGCGGTTTGTTCCCTTTTCGCGCAGTATCTCCGCTCTTTCAAGGTCGCCCTCTTTGTAATCAATATTGAGACCCTTTTTGATGATGAGCAGGTTAACCGCGAAAACAGCGCAGAAGCATATTATCGAGACAATAAAGCCGAAGGATGCCTTGCCCG
>JAGCXJ010000140.1 GCA_017961385.1 Lachnospiraceae bacterium | reverse complement strand
TCATGCCCAGTTCATCATTGAGCTTTTTAAATCCCTGCTTTGCCTCGTGCTCATGACAGAATACCTTTACAACCTTCTGTCCTGTTATCATCTCTTCGATGTAGCCGTTTACAGCGCCCAGATCCTTTTGCTGCTTGATAAAGAACTTGCCGCTCATTCCTGCCGTCTTTCCGGAAGCGATAAGCATGACAACTATCATTATGACCGTTACTATCGTAAGAGGAATGCTTAGTATACACATGCTTATAAATACACTTACTATCGTAAATGAAGCATTTACGATCTGCGGCAGGGACTGACTGATCAGCTGTCTGAGTGTATCTATGTCATTTGTATATACGCTCATGACATCGCCATGTGTGTGACTGTCAAAAAATCTTATGGGCAGTCGCTCCATGTGCTCAAATACATCATCTCTTATATTTCTGAGTACTCCCTGAGTGACATTTACCATTATCCTGTTCTGCGTATATACACAGATCACACCGGTCGCATAGAAGCTGGCCACTCTTGCTATAGCATGTGCAAGCGGTGAGAAATCAGGATTGTCAGAAAGAAGCAAAGGTGTTATATAATCATCGATCAGCGCTCTGGTAAACATAGTACCCTGAACATTGCAGAGCACACCTGTGATTATAAGTATGAATACCAATATGCAATGAATTTTATAATCCACAAAGACATAAGACATCAGCCGTTTGAACAGCTTACCCGGATTTTGAACATTCGGTTTTACGCCTCTGGGAACCCTGTTACCCGGTCCCGGCATATATTTATCCTCCTAAAGGTCATTGATTATTATCATGACGGCTGATCGAAATCTCCGCCGCCGCTTGTCTGAGTTTCATAGATCTCTCTATATATCTCATTTGTTTCCAAAAGCTCTTCATGAGTTCCGAATCCGTCTACTCTTCCTTCTTCCATAATGATTATCCTGTCGGCATCCATTACAGAACTTACTCTCTGAGCTATGATCAGCTTGGTAGTATCAGGCATATATTCTCTGAATGCCTTTCTGATACGTGCATCAGTAGCGGTATCAACGGCACTCGTTGAATCATCAAGTATAAGCACCTTGGGATTCTTAAGCAATGCCCTTGCAATACAAAGACGCTGTTTCTGTCCACCCGAAACATTTGTACCGCCCTGAGTGATCATGGTATTGTATCCATCCGGAAAACTCTCTATAAAATCATCTGCACAGGCTAATATGCATGCATCCTTGCACTGCTTTTCTGTCGCATCCTTATTACCCCAGCGAAGGTTTTCATATATAGTACCCGAAAACAGGACATTATTCTGAAGAACAACAGATACGCTGTTTCTTAATACTTCAAGATCATACTTTCTGACATCTATACCGCCTACCTTTATCGATCCGCCGTTAACGTCATAGAGTCTGCTTATGAGATTTACAAGACTGGTCTTGGAACTTCCGGTTCCACCCATGATACCTATTGTCTCGCCTGCTTTAATGCTAAGATCGATATCCTTAAGGACAGGCTCATTTCCGTTATTGTTGTATGAGAAGACAACATCCTTAAACTCGATGCTTCCGTCCTTTACCTCCATTACAGGATCCTCAGGATTTACTATATCAGCCTCTTCGTTTAAAACCTCAGCTATACGCTCTATGCTTGCAGAACTCATGGTGATCATTACAAACACTATGGAAAGCATCATCATACTCATAAGTATGTTCATACAGTATGCAAGAAGCGAAGCAAGTTCTCCTGTTGTCAGAAGATCACTCACTATCATCTTGGCACCTATCCAGCTTATAAGGATGATGCATGTATAGACAGTTGCGCTCATGATAGGACCGCTGACTATAATGTTATATTCAGCCTTTTTAAAGATCTTATAGATATTCTGACTCGCAGTCCTGAACTTTGTGATCTCCTCCTGCTCTCTTACATATGCCTTTACAACTCTGATCGCTGATACATTTTCCTGAACCGATTCATTGAGTGCATCATATTTTGGAAATGCTTCTTTGAAAGTAGCCGTCGCTCTTCTGATAAGAATTACCATAAAGACTGCTAGCACGAGCACGGCAAACAGATAAATGCTTGCGATCCTTGCATTGATATAAAACGCCATAACAAGTGCACATATCATGCTAAACGGCGCTCTCATAGCCATTCTTAAGATCATCTGATATGCGTTCTGAACATTGGAAACATCAGTCGTAAGTCTTGTAACAAGACCCGCTGTGGAAAACTTGTCGATATTCTTGAATGAAAATGTCTGGATATTGTTGTACATCGCTTCACGAAGATTCTTCGCAAAACCAGTGGATGCTCTGGCACCGAAAGCTCCTCCGCCGATTCCGGTGAGCAAACTGAGTATCGCAACTAAAAACATCAGTCCGCCGATCTTTACTACATGATCCATGTCGGAGTTATTTATGCCTTTATCGATGATAGAAGCCATAAGATAGGGAATGAGAGTTTCAAAAACAACTTCAAGTATCATGCATATCGGTGTCAGTATCGAAGCTGTCTTGTATTCCTTAACCTCTCTCAGTAATCTTTTAACCATTGTTTAAGCCTTTACTCTCTTAAATGTCACAAATTATCACATATAATAGTATAACATCTATAAGTAAATAAAAATGTTAAAAATATATGAATTATTGTCAAAATTCTATTGAGTTTACAATCATAAAAAAGGGACAGGTCAATGACCTGTCCCAAGTATTCTTTATAAGACTTCAGATTAAAGCTGAGGACCTGCTGAAACAAGTGCCTTACCTGCTTCGTTGCCTTCATACTTCTTGAAGTTCTTGATGAATCTGTCTGCAAGATCCTTAGCCTTTGTCTCCCATTCAGAAGCATCAGCATATGTATCACGAGGATCAAGGATCGCAGGATCAACACCAGGAAGTGATGTAGGAACTTCGAAATCGAAGATCGGGATCTTCTTTGTCTCAGCCTTGTTAACATCACCGTTAAGGATAGCATCGATGATACCTCTTGTATCCTTGATAGAGATTCTCTTGCCTGTGCCGTTCCAACCTGTGTTAACGAGGTAAGCCTTAGCACCGCTCTTCTGCATCTTCTTAACGAGCTCTTCACCGTACTTTGTAGGATGAAGCTCAAGGAATGCCTGACCGAAGCAAGCTGAGAATGTAGGAGTAGGCTCTGTGATACCTCTCTCTGTAC
>JAGCXJ010000139.1 GCA_017961385.1 Lachnospiraceae bacterium | reverse complement strand
GTTCTGGAATACACACGGGCCTTCGGGACGGCCGCCGATATCGCACGGTATGAATTGGCCCGCCTGATCCTTTTAATTATGATGGCTCTGTTCACGACTGTACTGATCGTGTTAAACAGGATGCTTAAGTGGGAGATATGGATGATCCCTGTTCTGATCACATGTACCCTCATCTGCTGGCTGATACATATATCAGGAAGAATGGCATACAGGACACAGCTGTATATAAGCGGTATAGTGCTTGTGTTCATGATGTTTTATTATACCGTCAATGTGCCTACGGTTTATGACAGTACGGCACTTATAGTTCTTGTACTGGTGCTGTTTGCATTCTGCGGTGAAAAACTGCTCATCATGATAGGACTTGTGGCAGGCTACTCCGGCATGATAATACATCTCTTGCTTAAGAGTGAAAACAGCGGGCTTGATCTTCAAAGATCAAGCATTATCAGGGTCGCATGGCAGTTCATACTGATACTGTTAGCTACTGATTTTGTGAACAGGGCTGCCGATGCATGGAGAAGGACTATCAACAGCTTTCAGGAAAAGATCGACGAGGTAACAGAGGAAAACAACAGGGCAAATAACTTTCTGGCCAATGTTTCTCATGAGATAAGAACACCGGTAAATGCAGTCATGGGTCTGTCAAGCGTACTAAAAAAGGAATCGCTGCCGGGTCCTGTTATGGATAACGTAACTGCTATTTCCGAGGCCGGACACAGAGTTGCGGAACAGATAGGTGATATCCTGGATTATACCGAGATAGATATGGATAAGCTTTCTGTAACAAAGGAAAGCTACATGATAGCTTCCTTAGTAAATGATCTGCTTGTACAGCTTTCGTTTACAAATGACTACGGCCTTGATCTTGTTGTCGATATGGAAGCTACGATCCCTTCAGAACTCATAGGCGATTCCAGCAAGATAAAAAAGATACTCTGGCATCTGATCGGTAACGGATACAAGTATACCGACAAAGGCGGTGTCTATGTACATATTTATCCTGTTGAGAGAGAATACGGGATCAATCTGATACTCGAAGTCAAGGATACCGGTATAGGTATGGATGATGATGAGATAGATCATATCTATGATAAATTCTATCAGTCGGATTCACATAACGTACGTGTAGTCGGAGGACTGGGACTCGGAATTCCCATCGTAAACGGTTTTACAAAGGCTATGGGAGGAGTGATCGTCATCGAGAGCGAACCGGGAGAGGGAACTACGGTACGTGTAAGTATTCCCCAGACTGTGACCGATTCTGCACCATGCATATCAGTAAGAGAAAAGGAAAACTGTGTAGTAGCAGGGTTCCTTGGATTCATGACTACGGGACATCCCAAGATCAGGGAATACTATATGGAAATGATCGCTCATCTGGTAAGCGGTCTTGGTGTGTCATTCCACAGGGTTGAATCAAGAGAGCATCTTGAAAAACTTGTAGAAGAAACAAAGATCACGCATCTGTTTGTTGGAACGGGCGAGTATATAGAAAACAGAAACTATATCGAAAGTCTTGCTGAAAAGATGAATGTGGCAGTTGTTGCCGACAGGGGATTTGATGTCGAGGCTGATCCAAAGATAGCCATACTTGCAAAACCTTTCTACGGAACACAGGTTGCAAACTTCCTTAATCATTCATTTGAGGACAGCACTGAAAGCGGCGAAGAGGTTATGACTTGTCCCGGAATCAAGACTCTTGTCGTTGATGATGAGCCTATGAATCTGTGGGTAGCAAAGGGCATATTTGAAACATACGGAATGGTCGTTTCAACGGCTGACAGCGGACAGGAAGCTATAGACATGTGCGAGATAGCAGATTTCGATATCATTTTTATGGATCATATGATGCCTGGAATGGATGGCGTGGAGGCCATGAAGAGACTGCGTGCCAATGCACAGAAGAAGAACAAGGAGCTGTGTATCGTAGCTCTTACCGCCAATGCGATAAGCTCAGCCAAGGAGATGTTCCTGTCAGAAGGCTTCGATGGATTCATACCAAAGCCGGTTGAGATCACAGAACTTGAAAGGGTATTAAAGAGAGTCCTTCCCAAATCTGCCATTCAGTTCGAAAGAAAAGCAGATAATGACATGCCTGCATCAGAGCAGAAGGAGACAATAAAGAAAGATCTTGATGCATTTGAAATACTTGAAAGAATAGGTGTTGATACGACACAGGGTCTTTCATACTGCCAGAAAGACAAAAACTTCTATTGTCAGCTTCTTTTGGAGTATGCAAAGAACAGTGAAGAGAAGATAAAAAATCTTCAAAACTATTATGCGGATAATGACTGGGAGGATTATTCGATACGGACTCATGCCGTAAAGAGTACATCAAAGATGATCGGTGCCATGGGACTGTACGAAACGGCAAAGTTTTTAGAGGAAGCCTCAAAGAATAAAGATACGGACGAGATTAACAAGAAGCATGATGAGTTCATGATCCGCTATGACAAACTTATGAATACGATAAATGAACTGTTTGCAAAAGATGGTGACTCAAAGGATGAATAAGATGAAGATATACTAGAATTTGAGCCTGCAGACAGTAAAGAAGGAGGTGAGGACAATGAATGATTCAAATCAGAAAAAACTGTTTTTAGTCCTCTCGGCAGTCACTATGCCTCCTATGTTCTTATATTTCTTTGCGGTAAGTTTTTCGGGATACGGTATAGACATGTATATGGACAATATATATATGTTTGTACTTATGATCGTCTGTTTTATACTTACATGGGTCGGAGTTAAATTCGACAAGATAAAATATGTCGCGCCCGTCATAGCGCTTTTGCAGGTGCTGATAATCATTCCCGAGACGGCTGCATTTGCCGAATTCGGAATGGGTTCTACCATATGGTTCGCTGCAGGTGTGCTTTATGTAATGATAATAATAGAAGGATGGGTCAGATATGCTCTTCTTTTGGTGGAAGCTATAATGGCTGCATCGGTTCATCAGTACTACTACGACATGTCAACATACAGGCACGATTTTACTTTTGCTGAATATGCGATCTCATACTGTTCTGTACTCATGGTCTCTGTGATGATCATAGTTATGGTGGGATATGAGATCAAGCTGTTAAAGGAGGCTACATTAAAGGCTCAGGAACAGAGAAAAGAGATCGAGGAATTAAACCGTGCCCAGAACAGATTCTTCTCGAGCATGAGCCATGAGATAAGAACACCTATAAATACTATCATAGGCCTCAATGAGATGATACTCAGGGAAGATGTATCCGATGAGGTTGTAGAGGATGCCAAGAATATCCAGTCAGCATCAAAGATGCTGTTATCACTCATCAACGACATTTTAGACATGTCCAAGATTGAATCCGGAAAGATGGATATAGTAAGGGCGCCGTATGATGTAGGTAAGATGCTGTCCGATATCGTAAACATGATCTGGATGAGAGCAGAGCAAAAGGGACTTAAATTCTCCATAGATGTGGATCCTCAGCTGCCTGCCCAGCTGTTTTGCGACGAGATAAGAATAAAACAGATACTCATAAATCTTTTGAACAACGCCGTAAAGTATACTCAGGAGGGTGAAGTATCTCTTTCCATAAACTGCAGAAGAACTGATGTGTCAAAAGTGCTTGTAACATATTCTGTTGAAGATACCGGTATGGGTATCAGAAAAGAGAGCATACCTTATCTGTTTGACGCATTCAGGAGAGAGGATGAAAAACAGAACAGATTTATCGAAGGAACGGGACTGGGGCTTTCGATAGTAAAGCAGTTAGTAAATCTTTTGGGCGGCGAGGTTTCTGTTAACAGCGTATACACAAAAGGATCTACTTTTGTTGTTTCGATAGAACAGGAGATAGTCGAAGACAAGGCTATCGGCAAATTTGAACCTGAACGAACACATACGACTCCTGCAGCCGAGCACTACCATCAGAGCTTTGAGGCGCCTGAAGCCAAGATACTTGCGGTTGACGATGATTCGGCTAACCTTATGGTCGTAAAGAAGCTGCTCAGAGACACAAAGGTTCAGATCGATACAGCGATGAGCGGCCTGGAGGCACTTGAACTTACTGAGAATAAACGTTACGATGTGATCTTTATGGACCACATGATGCCGAAGATGGACGGAGTAGAATGCTTCCATGCCATAAGGGAGCAGACCGGCGGACTTAACAAGGAAACTGCGATATATGTATTCACAGCTAATGCCGGAAGCGAAAATCAGTCTCTGTACATGAGAGAAGGCTTTGACGGATATATCCTTAAGCCTGTTGATGCACGTATGCTTGAAGAGACTCTGCTTTCGATACTGCCAAAGGATCTTGTCAAGATAAAACGAGAATCGGGATCAAAGTATGAGACAGACAGGGTTGTCCGCGATATAAAGCGCACAATTCCTCTGCTTATTACTACAGACAGTGTGGCTGACCTTCCCCAGAGTCTCGTAAACGCATTTAAGATACCGGTATTCCCGTACAGAGTTCATATGGACGGCGGAGTATTTGCAGATAAGCTCGAAGTGAGCGGCGATGTCATGATCCGTTACCTTGAAGATAAAAAGACAGATGCAAGAAGTGAAGCGCCAGAGCCTGCCGATTATGAGAAATTCTTTGCAGAACAGCTTTCAAGGGCTCAGCATATAATACATATCGCACTTGCAAAACATGCCAGCAAGGGCTATGCAAATGCAATGGAAGCAGCACGCTCATTCTATAATGTAAAGGTATATGATTCCGGACATCTTTCAAGCGGAATGGGACTTATGGCATTGGCTGCCAGAGAACTGGCTTCTTCGGGACAGTTTGATACCGACATTATAATAAAGGAACTGGATAAGAAAAAGACAAAGATCAACACAAGCTTTATTGTCGACTCTACTGAATATCTGCACAGAAGCGGCAGGATGTCGGAGTGGATGTACAAGCTGAGCACGGCTCTTATGATCCATCCTGTAATCGTGATGAAAAAGAGTGGAATGAATGTTGGTACTATAATACTTGGAAGTCGTGAGAGAGTGTGGAAGAAATATATCACAAGAACTCTTGCTAACAGTTCGGATATAGATACCTCTGCACTATTCATCACCTATGCCGGTCTTACCAGAGCACAGCTGGATGAGATAGTACGCGAGGTATCGGCGCATGTCAGATTTGAAAAGATATATTGTCAAAAGGCATCGCCTGCAATATCCATAAACTGCGGACCCGGAACTTTCGGGTTGCTATTCTCAAGAAAATGATCTTAGAGATTAAACTTATTAATTATGTCGTTAAGATCTGAAACAGCATCTTTGCATTCCTTAACCTGATCAACACTTCCGGCGGTCTCACCGACCATGTCGGAAGTTTTTTCAGCTATATCGGTAACACCTGAAGCAGATTCGTTTACTGTCGTATCGATTCCGTTTATGGCGCCTACGATGTTTTCGATATCTGAATTAAGGACTTCGATGTTCTGCTTGATAGTATTCATGCTGTTACCAAATGTATCTGCGTCACTTCTGTACTGATCACTGACTTTTTCGAATTCCTGATAATCGTTCATAACGTTTGTCTCAAGGAATGTCGTAGTCTGTGACAGGCAGTTTGACATCTGGCTGACTGCGTTGTTTACATCTGTTACGATCTCACTGATATTCTTGACTGCTTCTGAAGTCTGTGTTGCAAGGTTGCTGATCTCAGTAGCTACAACCGAGAAGCCTCTGCCGGCTTCGCCTGCTCTTGCTGCTTCTATAGAAGCGTTTAGAGCAAGGAGGGATGTCTGAGAAGATATCTCCATGATGGTACCGGTAAGCTCATTGATCTTGTTGACTGCCTGAGATGCAACGATTGCTTCGTCAGATTTAACCTTGACGGTCTCATACATCTCGATTGTCTTTCTGCTGGCTTTTTCTGTAGTTGCCGCCAGTTCGTTTGCCCTGGTAACTATCTCGCGCGAAAGAACGGTGCCGTCATCAGCAAGCTTTTCTATGCCGCGCGCATTATCCTGAATACTATCTATATTCTGTGTGAGAGTGGTAGTTGTCGCAGCAGCTTCTTCCATTCCTGCAGCCAGTTCCTGTGATGTTGCGGAGTTGGTCTCGCAGATGAAGCCTACCTTGTCTATAGTCTCCTGGAGAGTGTCAACATTCCTGTCAATACTGCTTCCTGCACCTGAAATAGATGCAACTATCTCACGCAGGTTGTTTCTCGTCTTTGAAAGTGCTTTTGCAATGAGTCCGACTTCGTCTGAACGGATCTCCAAAGCAGCTGAAGTCTGATCCTGAGTGAAATCGAAGTTTGCAGTCTTGTTTATTACTGGAACCAGCTGTCCGAGTCCCTTCATCATATATAGTGTAAATACCGTTACGAGTAAAACTGCAATGATCATGCAGATGATGCCGATAAGGATCAGAGAATGCTTCATGCTGTTAACATCAGCCATCATGACATCCTTGTCTGCTGTAACGATCACGATATTGTCTGATTTTGTCAGAGCATATCCGGCAACCTTGTATGAACCCTTGTATTCGTAAGCACATGAACCGTCTTCAACACTCTTGCCTGCCTGAAGATCTGCGACTATGCCCTTTACTGCCGCATTTTCAACGGGCTGACCGATCTTCTCGGGATTGCTGTGATAGAGCATTGTTCCGTCAGGACTTACCATGTATGCGTAGCTTCCTTCAACACCGGAGATCTCTATCTCGCCTATTAGCTTGTCATAGTCTATGTTGATGAATTTGTCATAGTCTGCTGTTACAAGAACGATATTACCCGTATCTGTAAACGAATAACCTGCAAGTTTATTGGCTCCCTTGTATTCATAGATGACAAAACCGTCTTCAACAGTCTTGCCTGCCTGAAGATCAGCGACTATACCTTTGACAGCTGCATTCTCTACGGGCTGACCTATCTTTTCGGGAGTGGGATGCCAGAGCATTGTGCCGTCAGGGCTCACCATATATGCGTAGCTTCCTTCAACACCGTCTATTTCGATGTTGCCAAGAAGAGCGTCATAATCTATCTTCATGAACTCGTCATAATCGGCTGTTACAATGAGGATATCGCCTTGTGCTGTAAAAGCATATCCGGCAAGCTTTAATGCATCCTTGTACTCGTACAGAACAGAGCCGTCTTCAACGCTCTTGCCTGCCTGAAGATCAGCGACTATGCCTTTAACGGCTGCGTTTTCAACTGGATTGCCGATCTTTTCGGGAGTGGGATGCCAGAGCATCGTCCCGTCTGGACTTACCATATATGCGTAACTTCCCGCTACATCCTTGATGGTGATATTCTTTAGAATACCGTTGAGTGATTCAGTAGTCAGAGGACCTGACTGAGCGGCAAGGTTAACACCGATCACAGCTTCTTCGGCGAGTTTCTGAGCATATGCCTTATAGACGGTTTCTCCGAACTCTCTTGAGAAGTTAATGGATACCGCAGCTTCCTGGGCAAGGTTCATGGCGTATCCGCCGTATGCCTTTTCGCCGAATTCTGTTGCGAAATCTACGCTGATAGCAGCTTCTTCCGCAAGATTCTGGGCATAATTGAGATATGTCGTTTCCATGGCATTTGCCGCGCGGTTGCTCGCAACGATTACCTGTACTATAACGGTAATGAGTACTATAACACCTATAAGGAGTGTGATCTTTGTGCTCATACGTGACAGTATCGGTAGATTAGTGTCGCTTCTTTTGACTGAATTGTTTCCTGCCATAATATTCCCTCCGTGAAATAAGTAGATGGTAAATCTGCCATAAGACATCATAAATTATACTATATTTTATGGTGAATGTTAATAAATTTGCTCAATTCAAGTTCAGAAAAATTCAACAAAAAAACAAGTATGTCTTGCAACAAATTGACGGTCGCTATATAGTAGATACATACGGCTTTATATATAAGTTAGGAGGTACGGTGATGGGTAAGTTAAATGCCACCGCAGAGGCACAGATCAGGGAAATCTGCGACAGATATAAAGGAGAAAAAACACCGTTGATGATGATCCTCAGCGATATCCAGAATGAATACGGATACATTCCGCTGGAGGTTCAGGAAGTGGTGTCTGAAAAAACCGGTATTTCGGTTGCTGAGATATATGGAGTAGTAACATTTTATTCATTCTTCTCGCTTACTCCGAAGGGAAAGTATGTTATAGGATGCTGTCTTGGAACGGCATGCTATGTAAAAGGTGCTCAGATCGTTATAGATCGTTTTTCTGAGCTTTTGGGTATCAAGCCGGGTCAGACTACTGAAGATGGCCTTTTTACTCTTGATGCGCTAAGATGCATAGGAGCGTGCGGTATCGCACCTGCTGTAAGCATCAACGGAAAGGTTTATCCCAAGGTTGATGTTGAACACGTTGAAGATATTATCGCATCTTACAGAAAGGAGGCATCGGCATGATTCAGATTACTTCAATGGAAGAACTTGATAAGATCACGCAACAGTGCGAAAAAGAGATGGAGATCAAGATCTCCGGTGCCGACGAGAAGCGTCATATTGTTCTTTGCGGAGGAACAGGATGTCTTTCGAGCAATTCAAAGGAGATAACTGCCAAGTTCAAGGAACTTCTTGCAAAAAAAGGACTTAACGAAAAAGCAACAATTAATCTTTCAGGCTGTTTCGGATTCTGTTCACAGGGACCTTTTGTAAAGATATATCCCGAGGATACTCTTTACAGAATGGTTACGATAGATGATGTCGAGGAGATAGTTGATTCCGATATCGGACGCGGAGAGGTCGTAGAACGTCTTTTGTATGTTGATCCTGTTTCAAATGAAAAGGTCTCAAAGCAGGATGATATAAATTTTTATAAGAAACAGCGCAGGATAGCTCTTCACGGCTGCGGCGTAATCAATCCCGAGGATCTAAGAGAGGCACTCGGATACGGTGCGTTCAAAGGACTTAAGAAGGCTCTTGCTATGACTCCCAAGGAAGTAGCCGATACGGTATTGCTCTCAGGACTTCGCGGAAGAGGCGGCGGCGGATTCCCTGCAGGAAGAAAATGGATGTTTGCGCTTGCCAGTGAAGGCGATGAAAAATATGTAGTATGTAACGGCGATGAAGGCGATCCGGGTGCATTTATGGATCGTTCCATCCTTGAAGGAAATCCTCTTGCGGTAATAGAGGGTATGATGATAGCCGGATATGCCATAGGAGCTCACGAGGGATATTTCTATGTTCGTGCTGAGTATCCGATAGCTGTCGCACGTCTTAAAAAGGCTATAGAGAATGCTAGAGAAGCCGGACTTCTTGGAAAGAACATCCTTGGCAGCGGTTTTGATTTTGACTGCAACATAAGACTTGGTGCAGGTGCATTTGTCTGCGGTGAGGAGACGGCACTGCTCAATTCCATAGAAGGAAAGAGAGGAATGCCCAGACCGCGTCCTCCGTTCCCTGCAGTTAAGGGATTATGGGGAAAGCCTACTATAGTAAACAACGTTGAGACACTTGCATGCGTGCCTTATATAATGAGAGAGGGCGCTGCAGAGTTTGCCAAAGTAGGTACTGAAGGCTCAAAGGGAACCAAGGTATTTGCTCTAGGCGGAAAAGTCAATAACGTAGGTCTTGTTGAGGTTCCTATGGGAACAACTCTTCGAGAGCTCATTTATGATATAGGAGGAGGCATACCGAACGGAAAGAAGTTCAAGGCGATCCAGACAGGAGGCCCCTCAGGAGGATGCCTTACTGAGGAATACCTTGACGAGCCGATCGATTTTGATAACCTCGTACAGAAGGGTTCCATGATGGGTTCGGGCGGAGCCATCGTAATGGATGAGGACAACTGCATGGTAGATGTTGCCAAGTTCTACATGGAGTTCATCTGTGATGAAAGCTGCGGAAAATGCTCGCCCTGTCGTGTCGGAACAAAGAGGATCCTTGAGATCCTTACAAGGATCACTGAGGGCAATGGAGAACTAGAGGACCTTGATACTCTAGAAGAACTTTCAAAGACGATCCGTAAGAACTCGCTGTGTGCTCTTGGGCAGACTGCTGCAAATCCGGTAAACTCTACTCTTGCACATTTCAGAGATGAGTATATCTCGCATATCGTGGACAAGAAATGTCCTGCCCATGTATGCAAGAGCTTAAGCCAGTACAAGATCAATCCCGATATCTGCATCGGATGCGGATTATGTGCGAGAAACTGTCCTGCAGGATGTATCTCAAGAACCGATTACATCGCCGAGGGTCACAAGCTCGCTTCATTTGAGATCGATCAGGAGAAGTGTGCTAAGTGCGGACTTTGTAAGAGTAACTGTAAATTCAATGCAATATCCAAGGACTAAGGAGGTAATGGATTATGTCTTTGATCAATATTAAAATAGAGGGCATCCCTTACCAGGTGGAGGAGGGGCTCACCATTTTGGAAGCAGCAAAAAAATGTGGCTATGAGATACCTCACCTCTGCTACTTTAACCATGGAGAATGCTCTCAGGGCTCATGCCGTGTATGCCTTGTAGAAGTAAAGGGTGCAAGAGGGCTTGTGGCAAGCTGCGTATACCCTGTTAATGACGGCATGGAGATAAGCATCTCATCAGCAGAGGCTGTAGCAGCAAGAAGAAGGAGTGTAGAACTTTTGCTCTCTGACCACAATCAGTTCTGCCAGGCTTGCGATAAGAACGGAAAATGCGAACTGCTCCATGTAGCCAATGTCACGGACGCTAGAAGCGGAGTATTCAGCGGTTCACACAGTGAGGTGCATTTGGATGAGATCGCTCCCGGTCTTGTAAGGGATACATCAAAATGTATCCTTTGTGGAAGATGTATCGAAAGATGCAAGAGCGCTCACGGACTCGGTATACTTGGCTTTGAGAACAGAGGCTTTAATACATTTGTTGCACCGGCGGATGACCGTTCGTTCAATGACAGTCCCTGCATACAGTGCGGCCAGTGCGTAAACGTATGTCCTACGGGTGCTCTCATGGAGCATTCAGAGATAGATAAGGTCGATCATGCCTTAAGATACGGAAAGAAGATCGTTATAGCTCAGGCAGCTCCGGCTGTAAGAGCAGCTTTAGGTGAAGAATTCGGATACAAGATCGGTACTCCGGTTACAGGAAAGATGATCGCTGCGATGAGACGTCTTGGTTTCAGCAGGATATATGACGTAAACTTCGGAGCAGACCTTACAATAATGGAAGAGGGAACAGAGCTTCTTGACAGATTAAAGAACGGCGGAGTTTTGCCTATGATCACATCTTGTTCTCCCGGCTGGGTAAACTATGCCGAGTATAACTACGGTGATCTTTTGCCTCATCTGTCATCATGCAAGTCGCCTCATCAAATGCAGGGAGCTATAATCAAATCATACTGGGCTAAGCAAAATGACGTTAATCCCGAGGATATATTCGTTGTATCCGTAATGCCATGTACGGCGAAGAAGTTTGAAAAACAGCGTGAACAGCTCAAAGTCAACGGCATTCCTGATGTCGATGCGGTCATCACGACAAGAGAGCTTGCACGTATGATCAAGAGAGCGGGTATAATGTTTGACAGACTTCCTGATGAGGAATGGGATCAGGATATCATGGGAGACTATTCCGGTGCAGCAGCTATATTCGGTGTTACCGGCGGTGTAATGGAAGCAGCTCTTCGTACGGTATATTTTAAGCTTACTGGCAAGGAGTCGGATCCTATTGAGTTTAATGAAGTCCGTGGCCATGATGCCGGAATAAGAGAAGCATCAATAGATATAAACGGTAATGCTGTCAATGTTGCGATAGCATCCGGTATGAAATCAGCAAAAGTCCTTTTGGATGAAATAAGAGCCGGAAAGAGCAAGTATCAGTTCATCGAGATCATGGGATGTCCGGGCGGATGTATCAATGGCGGCGGTCAGCCCTATGTACGCGAGTTCTTCCTGCCTAACGAGGACGATGACATTCTTGATACATATAAGGAAAAACGCGCTAAGGCTCTTTACAGTGAGGATGAGAGACAGGTTCTGCGTCAGTCACACAACAATCCACAGATTAAGGAGCTTTATGATAAGTTCCTTGGTGAGCCGAACAGCCACAAGGCACATGAACTCCTTCACACGACATATGCTGAAAGAGTCGGATTCAATGATATAAAATAAAGTGAAATGGCAGCATCTTATGGTACACATCGGGTGCTGCCTGTTCTATAACTGAATGTTTTACATGATGTGAGTATCTTGATATAATTTATGTGAATGGGAAGAAGGATGAAGGAGGATACTGATGAATACATGGAAAACGAGTAGGATCATTCTGTTCATTGCTGGCTGTGCATGTCTGAATGTATTCGGAAAGCTTTTTGCGGTGCGGTTTAATCTGCCTATCTGGGGAGATTCGCTTGGCACCGTGTTATGTGCTTATATAGGCGGACCTGTTTGCGGTGCTCTGGTAGGTGTTACCGGAAATCTTGCATACAGTATGGTCAATCGTCTTTCAGCGGCCTATTCCATTACGAGCATAGCATTGGCTGTGATAATAGGTATCGCGGCTAAAAGGAAATGGTTTGACCGCTTCTACGGCTTTATGAAAGCCGCTTCACTGGTCATGCTCACAGCCCTTTTTGTTTCTGTGCCGATCAATCTTTTGTTTGATAATGGCTATACGGGCAACATCTGGGCTAACGGCATTATTGACTATCTTTTGGATAAACAATGGCCTAATCTGGTCTGCAGTATTCTGGGGCAGCTCTCCATCGAATTTGCGGACAAGGTGATCACAGTCGCCACAGTTTATCTGGCCATACTCTACAGACGGATCAAGAAAGATGAATATGGTAATAACCAGACGGGCGAAAAGAGCAATATGACAGCTGCTGGGATGATACTGCTGTCATTTGGTCTTATTATGTCCATGCCTGTTAACGCAAAAGCGGAAAATGTCACAAGCGCAGATCTGCCTGATTACAATGACTATGTCCAGAGCGTATACAGCGCAAACAACGGCCTGCCATGCGGTGAAGCCAATGACATAGCTCAGACTAATGACGGAGTACTTTGGATAGGAACGTATGCGGGACTTTATCGCTACAACGGACGTGAGTTCAGATGGGTCGATGAGTATGAATCCGTAAAGAACGTTAACTGTCTGTATGTGGATGAAGAAGGCCGTCTGTGGATCGGTACAAACGATAACGGACTGTCTATAGTTATAAGAGAAAAGGTCGTAAATGTCCTTGATCAGTCAAGCGGACTTACCTCCAATTCGGTAAGATGCATCACTCGTGCATCCGACGGATATTATTACGTCGGTACTACGGGCAGCATGCATATCATCGCTATGAACAACGGGATCAGGGTTGCAGATACACTTCCGGAGGTGACATATGCCGACAGCATTACTGCGGATGAGAAAGGCAATGTCGTAACGATCACATCGGAGGGAAAGCTCTTCCTTATTAGTGATGGAATAGTTAAAGCCGCCTTGAAGGATCAGGAGGAAGAGGATGAGTTCAAAAGCTGCGCATTTGCGCCCGACGGAAAACTGATGGTCGGAACCTCCACAAATCGTATTTACAGCTTTGATATTTCTGACGGATATTTTAATCAGCTTGATGTCATGACATGCAGGGACGTTAAGAGCATAAACAATCTTAACTATATGAGTGACGGAACTCTATTCATATCAACCGACAGCGGTGTTTCATATATAGATGCAAAGGGTTATCACACATTAAATACGAACGATTTCAATAATTCGATCGACAACATGCTCTATGATTATCAGGGAAATCTTTGGTTTACATCTTCCAGACTGGGACTGCTCAGACTTGCGAAATC
>JAGCXJ010000138.1 GCA_017961385.1 Lachnospiraceae bacterium | reverse complement strand
GCAACCTCGCAAAGAAGCATTACAGCTACGATGGCATCCTTGTCTCTTGCATGAGTTCCTGCAAGACAGCCGTAGCTCTCCTCAAGACCGAATACATAATTGTGATCACCCTTTTCAAGAGCCCACTTTATCTGTTCACCGATATACTTGAATCCTGTCAGTACCTCAACAAGATCCACATTGTACTTTTTAACTATCCTGTCAGCCATGTTTGTGGTAACTATAGTCTTAACGAGCATGGGATCCTTTGGCATTGTTCCCGTTGCTGTTCTCTCGCTCAGAATATAGTCAGCGATCAGCATTCCCGACATGTTGCCCGTAAATGAAACATACTCGCCGCTCTTAGTATCGTATGCATAGATTCCGAGTCTGTCCGCATCGGGGTCTGTTGCAAGAACGATATCTGCCTTTACCTCCTTGGCAAGCTTGAGTGCCAGTTCAAAAGCTTTAGGATCTTCAGGATTTGGATATTCAAGAGTCGTAAAGTTAGGATCCGGCATCTCCTGCTCGGGAACTACGTAAACATTCTTGAATCCGATCTCTTTAAGTATCCTTCTTGCAGGCACGTTTCCTGTTCCGTTAAACGGTGTATAAACGATCTTTATGTCATCAGCCACCTGCTTAATTATCTCAGGATGGATTATCTGCTTCTTAAGCTCTACCATATATGCATCATCGATCTGCTTGCCGATAGACTCGTACAGTCCGGCCTTTATCGCCTCATCCTTTGGCATGGTCTTAACGCTGTTATAATCTGTAACGGCTCTTACTTCGCCGATTATCTCCTTGTCTCTCGGAGATGTTACCTGAGCGCCGTCTTCCCAGTATACCTTGTATCCGTTATATTCCGGCGGATTGTGGCTGGCTGTTACAACTATTCCTGCTGTACATCCGAGGGTGCGCAGAGCAAACGAGAGCTCAGGAGTCGGTCTTAAGGCATCAAATACATATGCCTTTATGCCGTTTGCGGCAAGACACAAGCCTGCTTCATCGGCAAATTCAGGACTCATGCGTCTTGAATCATATGCAATCGCAACACCCTTAGCCTGTGTTCCGGCCTTAAGGATGTAGTTAGCAAGTCCCTGCGTAGCCTTTCTTACGGTATATATGTTCATCCTGTTCGTTCCGGCACCGATAACGCCTCTCAGGCCGCCGGTACCAAACTCAAGATCCTTGTAGAATCTGTCTTCTATCTGTGCTTCATCCGCTTCGATGGCTTTAAGCTCCTTTTTGGTCTCATCATCAAAATAGGGATCGTTAAGCCAGAATCTGTATTCTTCCATGTAACCCATAATCTGTACACCTCCGTTCGGTAATATATATTTGGTATTATATCATACTCTTAGCGAGTAATCACTTCTGTCGAGTGAAAAGTTTACGTTGTAGTAAGGGTCTCCCGCTTCAAGATCCTGCTTCCATTTCTCCCTGAATCTTGCGCTCTCCTCCTCGTATCGCTTTGCCTTTTCTCCATTGTCATCAAGACCTCTTGATATCGATTCAAAGTGATACAGCTCCGCAAAAGGCGTGAACACATTCAAAAGTCCCTCGTGTCTTAGCTTTAAGCAAAGATCAACGTCATTTAGTGAAACCTCAAAGCTCTCGTCAAGGCCTCCGACCTTCTCATACAGCGATTTCTTTACCATAAGGCATGCACCCGTGACAGCAGAGACATCCTGGGCATAGCACAGCCTTCCCATATATCCCAGATTTTCCCTTGACTGACCGTAATGAGTATGGCCTGCCGTCCTGTGAGCTCCAAGGCCTATGACAACGCCAGCATGCTGTATGGTCTTGTTCTCATAGTAGAGCTTTGCTCCCACAGCGCCGACATCGCTTCTTTGAGCATACATGAGCATCTCTTCAAGCCAGTTGACGGTTATTACCTGTACGTCATTGTTAAGCAAAAGGATATACTCGCCGTCAGCATTTGAAACACCCAGATTGCATATCTTTGAGTAGTTGAATTTTCCTTCGTATCTTATGATCTTTATGTTATCGCACTTGATCGAGTCGTAGTAGTCAAATATCTCTTTGCTTTCGGAGTTGTTCTCGACTATTATGATCTCATAGTTATCATATGTTGATTTTTCCCTGATCGATGTTATGCATCTTTTAAGATCTTCAATATGATCCTTGTTTGGTATGACGATCGATATGAGCGGATTGCCTTCTATCTCATAGCTGATCTTGAATATCGTCTCAAACGCTCGTGTCGAACTGATCCTGAAATTTTTGAATCCGTGGCTCTTTAGACTGTCAGCAACCGCTCCTCTTGCCGCTTCGATAGCATAATCCTTTGCAGTTATATCGCTTGCAACGCTTCCCGCATGTGCTCTCCAGTAATACATAAGCTTTGGGATATGAACAATGTTCTTTGCCCTGTCGGTAAGCCTTAGGATCATGTCATGATCCTGGCTTCCGTCAAACCTGCTCCTGAAAAGCTCGGTGCCCTCCAAAAGTTCTCTTTTAAAGCAGCTGAAGTGACATATATAGTTATTGGCTCTGAGATTGTCCGGCGCATAATCGGGTTTGAAATGCATGGTCAGCATCCTGTTGATATCATCGCCCGCAAATGTGGTCTCATCGCAGTACAGATAGTCGGCGTTCTTTTCGTTTATCGCCTTTACATACTCATACAGCACGCTCGGATGAAGAATGTCGTCATGATCAAACAATGCGATATACTCACCCTTTGCCAGTTCAAGGCACTTGTTGGTATTACCTGATATGCCCTCGTTCTTTTCAAGCTTTTTATAGCTTATCCTCTCATCAGCCTCTGCCATCTTTTGGCAGTATTCTCCGACATATGAATGCTGTTGATCGGAGCCGTCCGCAAGGCACAGCTGCCAGTTTTTGTATGTCTGATCCTTGACAGATCCCATCATAGCGCTTAAAAAGTTCTGAGGCGTATTGTAAAGAGGCACGAGTATGCTTATAAGTGGTCTGTACTCAAAAGCGTACTCTTCTTCATACTTTCTTTCCTCTTCATCTGGAAAGCTGTTTGTGCCATAGTTTTTCATGGCAAGCTTCTCGCGCTTTTTATACTTTATCTTTGCGACAACTCCCTTTAGGCCTCCGCAGTTTTTAAGCCTTGAAGCCTGACGGGATGCAAAATGGAAGCACTTTCTCAAGCCTCCGGTCGCCTTCCAGAGTGAATTGTTGTGTATCCTGTCCAGGCGAAACTGAAGATAGTCATTTTCTTCCTCGAGCTGCGCAACTCTGCTTGCTAGATCCGCACTCTTTATATGCTCTTTTTCATATAATTCCTTATAATCCATATCCTACTTTGTGTTGACCCTTATGTATTTGTTCGTTTCGCCATACAGCTTCAGTCTGCTGCATCCAGACTCTGCAAGTATCGCTATCCTGTATGTATCCTTAGGCAGCTTCTTAAGATCTATGCTCAAACTGAATCCGCACATGAGAGCATATTCCTCGGGATCGAGGTTTATCTCAAGATCAGGTCTGTATACCGCAGGCGCATGCATTATGAAGCTGTGTTCTTTTCCTTTCAGTATGATGCTTCGCTTCATGCAGGAATTATCGCTTCCCGCAACATATGCATAGCCGCTTATCAGAGCAGTCGATGAACTCTTTGAGCTTATATCTTCAAATTTTTCTAAGCTTGCGGCATATTCAAGGCTGATCATCAGGCATTCATTGTACCATTTATCCTTTATCGTTTTTGTAAACGGTTCAGGTTGTGCTTTACTTGTTACATCCCTGTAATCGTACTCGTATATGAATGAATAGTTGTTATCGAGTATATCCCTGCATAAATGGATCGACATATACGGATCGACTCCGTACAGCAAAGGATGCCTCCTGTAAAGAAGCTCCCTTTCCTCGTTTAACCTGTTTAGCTTATCCTCGCTGTCATCGCTTCCTCTGCTCATCGACTCATAATGCCACAGATGCGTATTGTTGCAGACCGCATTGTGATATCCGCTCTCATAGAGCCTGAAGCAAATATCTACGTCATTAAACGCAACCTCAAGTTCTTCGCTAAAGCCTCCGACCTCTTCAAATTTGGATTTAGCTACCATCAGGCATGCACCAGTGACTGCGATGCAGTTGTGAACGCCGTTATTTAAATCCATGTAGCAGTGGGTTCTGTCATCTTTAAACTGAAGCTTATGTACCGGCCCCAGGCGTATATTCGATATTCCGGCATGCTGGATCAGCATCGAAGAGGGATAGTAAAGCTTTGCTCCGACCGCGCCCGCATGCTTTCGTTTCGCAACTGTAAGCATCCTGCTCATCCAGTGGCCTTCTCTTATCTCTATATCATCATTTAGAAACAGCAGATAATCTCCGTTTGCCTGCTTTTCACCCATGTTGCACATTCGTGAAAAGTTGAATGGCTGTGGCTTGTAGATATACCTAATGAGCGGTTTTTCCACATTATTTTCCACATATCCACCGTCTACTAAATCTTGTTTTAATGCATCAAACAACCCCTCTATTTTGCATTTATTCTCTTCGCTGCTTCCGTTATCAACAACGATTATCTCGTAATCTGCATCTCTTGTCAGCTTTATGAGAGACCTTAAACAGGTTTCGAGCGCCAAAACGTTATCCTTTGAAGGAATGATCACAGAAACAAGCTCATTGCCTTTCTGTTCACATTTTGATGCATGCTTCTTTTTAAGAGCATTCCACTCCTTTGATGCATACAGCTTTTTAAGATCATGACTGTGATAGAGCACATCCGGGATGTGACAGATCTCATTCCTTTTGCAGCTAAGCATCACGCTAAGGCAGATGTCATAGATGTTTTCAAACTTCCTAAGCTTATTTAGCCTATCACTCCTAAAAGCGATCACATTCCCCGTATACAGATGATCCAGCAGCGTATCAGGCGACCAGTCGGGCTT
>JAGCXJ010000137.1 GCA_017961385.1 Lachnospiraceae bacterium | reverse complement strand
CAACTTCCACAAATCCAAATCCCTTGTGATTGCTGATAAATGTTCCGGTGATCAGATCTTCCTTTTCATGGAGCTTTGGATCATAAAGCGTATATTTTCCGCGTTTGCTTATCTCTATCTTCTTTTCTTCAAGCAGCTCTTTTAAGATCGAGCTCAAAACCGGTCTGTCTTCAGGCATTACCTGCAAAAAAACAGCTAGTTCCTTTTCCTTCATGGGCACGTAAAGATCATTGCCCATAAGATTGAGTATCATGTTTTTTCTTTCTTTATAACTCTTGCCCATAACATTAATATTCTACCATAAAAAAAAGCCCTTGCATATGCAAGGGCAGTTCATATAAATCAACCAAATCTTGAGATATTGAGTACGATCGCGATAAGAAGGAATGCTACAGTAAGCCAGCGTGTGATCTTAACAAGAGCGCCTTCCATTGAACGACCTTTATTCTTACCCCAGTAACTCTCAGCTGCTCCGCTTATAGCGCCAAGTCCTGCTGACTTGCCTTCCTGCAAGAGTACGATCGCTGAGATTATAACGCATATTATAATGAAAACTACAGTTAAAACTGTTCTTAAAACTGCCATGTTATCACTCCTTAAATGAAACTTTTTTTCACACGTTGACTAGTCTACCATACAATCGCGCAAAATTCAACACATTTATTCAAACACGGCCACTACCATCGAATCATACGTGTCCTTGAAAAACTTCTCATCCTTGTATCCGGAGAATCCTATATACTCGCCGAACTCCATGCACATCTTATCCGTGAATTTATACAAGAGTTCCTGATCTTCCATCATCCTTGTAAAATCAATACCGTTAGCAACGATCGTAAACTGCGGCTTTATGCCCTGACTCCTTACCGAATCGAGCGTCCTGTTCCAGATGCTCTCCAGTCCTTCGGGCTCCATTGATTCCATAAGAAGCTCGATCCTTCCGTTCAGGTTATGAATGAGGCAGAATATGCCGCCTTTATCAAATATCTCGCCGTTAAAGGAAATACGTGTCTTTACTCCCTCCGCTTCTCCGAGAGAACCTCCGCACAGCTTGATATCCTTTCCCTCAAATACGTTTATAAGTCTGTTGAGCTCGTCTAGATCAAACATCTTGGCACCGCAGCTGAAACACAGGGTGTTTTCCGTTGACTTGAGCTTATCAGCCGATGCTATTATCTTGTCAACATACTTTCCGAATTCGGCATCCTCACCGTTCATATATCCTGCAACCACTTCTATGCCGTCCATAATGGCAAGGCATGAGATGGCATGCTTTCCGTATCCTCTTGACGAAAAGCCCATATATGCAGACATTCCCATTATCTTTGAGAACGGGAATCTATGCCTTAACCGCTTTGAATAATAATCAAAATTATCTATATCGGAGCAGAATATTATAAGGAGTGGCTCACGTCTGCCCATACCTGTACTGAGCTGCTCAAATACCTGACTCAGCGCCTCTTTAGGATCATTTATATCACTGTAACCTACTGAAAATCTGTTCATATAAGCTCCTGAATACCAAAGTTAGCCTACCTTAGATGAATATACAACTGCAAGTGTAACAAATCTTGACCTAAATATGCAATCTTTTTATCTTTTCATCCGCTCGAAATTAGAAAATATGTATGATATACTACATATTGATGAAACATTTCACGTAACCACATTATATGTATATGAAATACTGCAGATCTTTTTTATCGCTTCTTTTAGCTCTTGCTATCATATGCGTGAGCGGATGCGATATAAGCACAATTGAAAATGCATTCGGACTGGGGATGAACTCTTCTACAAAAGAAGCATCGGATGCAGAGAAGACATCAGTCGAGATAGAGTATTTTGACAGCACCGATAAGACAGACGAAAGATCGTCTCATGACAGTGATGTATCGGATGATGTTTCCCTTACCGATGAGCCAACAGCAGATTACGATACAACAGATGAAGAATTAATCTATGATGATGCAAACAAGCTCTATTCAGTAAGCTGTGCCGATCCTGACAGGATAACGATCAGCTTTGCAGGTGATGTATGTCTTACTGAAGGCTGTTCTGTTCTTAACTATATAAAAAGACATGATAACAACATGGCTAACAGCTTTGATGAAAAACTTCTAAACAGAATGGTCGGATCTGATATCTTCATGTTGAACAATGAGTTTCCATATTCAACGGGCGGCGCTCCTCTTGAAGGAAAGATGTATACGTTCAGAGCTGCCCCCGAAAGTGCTGCATTTCTTAAGGACATCGGTACGGATATCGTATCCCTGGCAAATAATCACTGCTATGACTACGGTCCTGCAGCACTTAAGGATACCTTTGAAACATTGCGTGATATCAGCATGCCGTATGTCGGAGCGGGCGAAAATATTACAGAGGCAGTCAAGCCCGCATATTTTAAATGCAACGGCAAGACGATCGCTTTTATCGCGGCCACCCAGATAGAAGGATATGCAAATCCCGAAACCAAGGAAGCTACGGAGAATTCTCCCGGAGTCTTCAGATGTCTTGATACGACACGCATAAAGCAGGTAATTGAAGAAGCTGATTCAAAGAGTGATTTTGTCATATGCTTTATCCACTGGGGCAAGGAAAAAAACGACCTTGTCATGTCATGGCAGCAAAGCGAGGCAAGTGACATGGTATCCGCAGGTGCTGATCTTATAATAGGGGCCCACAGCCACTGTCTTCAGGGAATAGACTATATTGACGGCGTCCCTGTCTTTTACAGCCTGGGCAATTACCTGTTTAACAGCAATACGCAGGATACCTGTCTTGTAACGGCAACTCTTGACTGTTGTGCATCCGATGCAGTAGATATTGAGTCTCTGCAGTTTGTTCCCTGCATACAGTCAGGCGGTCAGACTGTTGAAGCCGGTGATGATGAATGGGCAAGGATAATCAGGTATGAGCAGGGAATATCCTACTATGCAGCAATAGATGAGAACGGATATGTGACATATTCTTCATCAAACCATAACACACAGCATGGCATGAACACCTCTCCCATGCGAGAGCCCGAAGAAAAGGAATCGGACGAATAGATCAAAATCATTATGAGAAATTCTTTTACGATAAGAGATAACGGTACAGTACAGACCATTGATTATACGATAGTGCGCTCAAAAAGAAGATCCATCGGATTCGAGGTGCGAGCAGGCGGCAGGATAACGGTAAGGATACCTATGCGTGCATCCCTAAATACCGTAAAGGAAATAGTAGAAGAAAAAAAGGACTGGCTGTATGAGATGTATCTTAAACAGAAGGAAAAGACAGATACTCTCTCGTTAAGGGAAGCAGAAAGAAGCGATCCGAGAACTGCATATCTTGAAAAGAAATACAGACAGGCTGCAAAAAGATATATATATGAACGTGTCGAATACTACATCGAGCTGATCGGCGGTCACTACTCGTCAATACGTATAGGCGACCAGAAGACCAGGTGGGGAAGTTGCTCAAGCAATGGCACGCTCAGTTTTTCTTGGCGGCTTATGCTTGCTCCTCCGCGTGTTCTTGACTATGTGGTGATCCATGAGATCTGTCATCTTACATACATGAATCACTCTAAGGATTTCTGGGATCTGGTATCAGCGTATGATCCTGATTACAAGGAACACAGAAAATGGCTTAAGGAAAACGGAGACAGTCTAATACTGTCCTGATCCTAATCTTTCTTATCTATCTGTATCACACAGTTATATCTGGAATCGATCGCCTTCATCCTGTCTGTTATCATATCTCTGAGTTCATTGTCTTCTATGGCATACTTATGCGTTGTTACAACATCAAATACGATATTCATGTTCATACCTTCCCTGTGCACATGAAAATCATGGAATTGAAGTGAATCATCGATATCATTTATAACTTTTTCAAGGTTTTGTTTTGCACTGTTGATCTCTGCATCATCATCAACGACCGGATCCATATGTATGACAGGCTCGCAGTTGATCACTCCCCTCAGGTTATATTCGATCATATCTATAAGTTCATGAAGTTTTAGCATATCCTCCTTGTATGGGACTTCAACATGGAGACTGAGCATCATCCTTCCCGGTCCGTAGTCATGCACGATAAGATCATGCATTCCCAGTATCCTCTCATCACACATGACGATCTGTTCTATCTCACTTATGAGTTCAGGATCGGGTGCTTTTCCAAGAAGTGGATCGACCGTATCCTTAAAGGCGCTTATTCCAGTGAACATGATCATTATCCCCACTATAAGTCCGCCGTATCCGTCAAGCGCGATATGAAAAAAAGTTCCGGCAAGCACCGATAATAAAACGACAGTTGTTGCCAGTACATCAGAAAGGCTGTCCTTGGCAGTTGCCTTTAATGCAACACTTGCGATCTTCTTTCCGATCGATATGTTATAGCAAGCCATATATGCCTTAACAAATATTGAAAAGACAAGTATCACAAAAACGACGCTTTCGACATGCGGCAGCATCGGATGAATTATCTTGTAGATCGAATTCTTTATAAGCTCATATGCCATAAGAAGAATAAGGAATGAAACTATTACACCGGAAATGTATTCTATTCTTCCGTGTCCGAAGGGATGCTCGCTGTCGGCCTTGTTTGAAGCAAGCTTGAATCCTATCATGGTAACAAGAGAGCTTGCGGCATCCGAGAGATTGTTGAATGCATCTGCCGTTATGGCTATCGCTCCCGTCATCAAAGCTGCCAAAAGCTTGATCGCAAAAAGAAGTATGTTTAATAAAATACCGACAATGCCGCAGAGCCTGCCGTATTTTTCTCTTACATTCAGATCGCTGTAATTGTCACTTTTTATAAATATCTTTGCAAGAAGTGTGATCATAACAACTCCTCATACTAAATTATGTCAACCAGCATTCTGGTTGACATAACATCAATCATCTATAGAATAAATATCATTTCTTGGCTGAGCGCAAAGGACCTTTCTGCCCGGTTCCACGCTGTGAGTCAGCCAGACGCTTCCGCCTATCACGCAGTTATCTCCTATCACGGTATCACCGCCCAGTATCGTTGCTCCTGCATAGATAACTACATTATTACCTATATCCGGATGTCTCTTTATACCCTTGACAAGTGATCCGTCAGGATTTACATCAAAGCTCTTCGCTCCTAGGGTTACACCCTGATAGAGCTTTACATGCTCCCCGATCGTAGTAGTCTCACCTATAACAACACCCGTACCATGGTCTATGAAGAAATACCT
>JAGCXJ010000136.1 GCA_017961385.1 Lachnospiraceae bacterium | reverse complement strand
CTTCCAGGAAGTCGAATCAAGGATTCAGCGTGCCAAGACAAGCGTGAGTGCCGGTCAGGCCGGGGTTTCGGCAAGAAGAACGGTTCTGGAAGTAAGACGCACGATGGCATCGAGCAAAAACAATGCCGAAGAGCTGCAGTTAGCTCTTACTCATGCAAGACGAATGGAGATGGAGGCTAAGAAAAAGAAGCATCATCGCGAACTAGAAGAGTTGGCACGCACTGTGAGCAAAAGAGATGATAAACTGGAACAGCAGGAACAGGCGGCTGTTGATATGAAAAACTCAATGGTCACGGCTGATGAGGAAAAGATCGTCAAAAGACAGGATGAGATATTTGATGAGCGCATAGAGATGATAAGTGAAGCTACAGAGCAGATGAATGATCAGATGCTAAAGGAGCTTAATGAAAAGATCGCCGAGTTCGGAGAGGATGAATTAAGAGAACTGGAAGAAGCCATGGAAATGCTGGAAAACATGGAGATGATAGATCCTCATATGACAAAGGAGGATCTGGATGAGCTTAAGAGAAAGCACAGAGCAAGCGAACAGAAAGCCATGATGAAGGCTGATATGGATTATCTTAAAGGCATGATCAAGCTTAACAGCACCGGGAAAGGGATATCTTCGGTTTCATTTCCCTCAGCTGCTGTATCAAACATTTCGATGCCTGCGATGTCTCTGCCAACTGTTAGCGCTCCAGTCAGTGTTTCGATCGATGTGCAGGTATAAGGGTATTTACAAGTCAGCCGGCTTGTGATATCATTCCTATGATCAAAAAAGAAAGGCACATGTTAAAACATGTGGGGTGAAAAGATGATATCAAGATAATGTGATTTGGTAAATGCAAACTAGTTTAAATGGCCTTGAAAGGGTCTGTTTGTGTATGCCGGATTGGATTATCGTGTTCATTTTGAAGCCATTACTATGTGTGCATTTCGGCATATTTAACTTCTTATGTTCATGTTATCTGCTTCGGTATGAAGCAGATTTTTTATTGGCTAAAACAAGGAGGTGACCGATATGGCACAGCTAAGAGTAACTAATCTTACATTTTCATACGAAGGTACATCTGATACAGTACTGGAAAATGTGTCATTTAACATAGACACGGACTGGAAACTCGGACTTATCGGAAGAAACGGAAAGGGAAAGACTACGCTCTTAAATCTTTTCCTGGGAAAATACGAATATGAGGGAAGCATAACCGGCGGCATATGTTTTGATTATTTCCCGTACAGGGTAAGTGAAAAAGATCTTGAAAAGACAGCTGATGAGCTTATTTTAAAGTGGAAGCCGCAGATAGAGAGCTGGCAGGTACTTATTCAGCTAAATCAGATAAACATGGATGCGGAATGCTTGTACAGACCGTTTGGCACACTCAGTCACGGCGAAAGGACCAGGGTAATGCTAGCGGTTCTATTTGCCGGTGATAATGAATTTTTGCTTGTCGATGAACCTACAAATCATCTTGATACTCAGGCAAGAGAGAATGTCAAAAAATATCTGATCTCTAAGAAAGGGTTTATTCTAGTATCCCACGACAGGGATCTTTTGGATGCTGTTGTAGATCATGTACTTGTACTTAACAGAAAGACTGTTGAAGTACAGGCCGGAAATTTTACCAGCTGGTGGGAGAACAAGGAAAAGAGCGATGCATTTGCAAAAGCAGAAAACGAGAAGCATCTAAAGGAGATAGGAAAGCTAAAGACTTCTGCGGACAGAAGCGACAGATGGGCGATAAAGAGCGAGAATTCCAAAATAGGCTTCGATCCGATTAAGGAAAACGATAGAAATATCTCAACAAGATCCTACATAGGTGCAAAGACTAAGAAGATGCAGGCCAGAGTTAAGTCTTTTGAAAAGAGGATAGACAGAGAGATCGAAGAGAAAGAAGGGCTTTTGCAGGATATTGAACAGGTAATCGATCTAAAGCTCAATCCTTTGAGGTTTCATAAACAGATACTTGTAAACGCATACGAAATGTCACTTAATTATGCCGGATGCAAGCCTCTTTTTAATGATCTGAGATTTCAGATAAAGCGCGGTGATCGAGTAATACTGTCCGGAGAAAACGGATGCGGAAAATCAAGTATCATAAAAGCTATACTTGACCTGGCAGGATTTAGAGCACAGGATGATGAGCATGCAGGACTTTGCGTGTCGGGTACGCTTGATGTCGCATCGGGTCTTATAATATCCTACATTAACCAGAATACATCATTTCTTAAAGGAACGCTTAAGGACTACTGTCAAAAGAACGGATTCGATGAGAGCCTACTGCTTTCCATACTTAGAAAACTGGATCTTTCAAGAGAACAGTTTAATAAGAACATGGAGGATTTCAGCGAAGGACAGAAGAAAAAGGTATTGGTCGCATCAAGCCTGATAACGCCTGCACATCTTTATATATGGGATGAACCGCTTAACTATATCGATGTCTTTTCAAGGATGCAGATCGAAAAACTCATCCTTGAATACGAGCCGACGATGCTTCTTGTTGAGCATGATGTCGTTTTCGGAAATAAAATCGCAACACAAAAAGTAAAGCTCTGATATAATGAATCTATAGAGGTTTGTTATATGATCCTGGGACATGCGGTAGAATTTTATAGTGTGCTGTTTGTGATGTCACTCGTGCTCACACTCATATATGCATACGGCTGGAATAAGCATTATGATATCAATCTGACGCTTACATTTGTGCTGATGCCTGTGACGATATACGGTTATATCATAATGAACAGTGCTGATACGCTGCATGCTGCTCTTAACGGCAAGAAGCTTACATATATAGGCGGATGCTACCTCATACTGTTCATAATGCTCACTGTATTCAGGCTTTGCAACATAAAGGTGAGCAAGACAGTAACGACGATACTTCTGACTGTTTCTACGATTGTTTATCTTTCCGTACTGACCGAAGGGTATCTTCCGATATTTTACAAGAGCGTATCTTTGGAAGAACGTGGCGGCGAGCTGTATCTTATATGGGAAAATGCATTCATGCACAGTGTTTTCTATGTCATGATGTTCTCATATTTCTTTGCAAGCTTTGCAGTGATCATATACAGCTATAAAAACAGCAATGAGACATCCAACAAAACGATCATTCTTCTGTTTCTGACGGAGTTTTTCCCGCTCTTTGCATTTATAGCCGGAAGAGCGATCACAAGAAATCTCGAGTTTGCACCTTTGGCATACATACTGTGCCAGATGCTGTATCTGATCATCGTTCACAGGATATATCTATATGACATAACCGATTCGGGGATAGATTCGATTGTGAATGCGCATGCTACGGGATTTATGTCATTTGACCTTAAGTATAACTATCTGGGAAGCGATGATCTTGCCAAGGAGATAATCCCGCAGCTTTTTGAGATAAAGGTGGATACACCTATAGATGATAACATCGAAGTCTTTTCAAGAGTCAGAAAATGGCTGGATGCTTTTAAAGAAAACGAGGAAAATGACAAGTTTTACTTTGAAAAGGATGATAAGATCTATCTGGCCGATGTAAACCATCTCTATAGCGGCAGCAAGAAAAAGGGCTATCAGATAATCATATCCGATGATACCAAGAATCAGAAATACATTGAGCTTTTAGATACTTTCAATGAAAGCCTTCAAAAGGAAGTTGAGGCTAAGACCGCCCACATCCTAAAGATGCATGACAACCTCATAATGAGCATGGCGACCATGATAGAAGGCAGGGATAATTCAACGGGAGGTCATATAAAGAGAACGAGCGATCTTGTAAGGATTTTGGTTGACTGGATAAAAAAGGATGACCGTATAAGGCTGTCGGATGAATTCTGTGAGAAGCTCATAAAGGCCGCACCTATGCATGATCTTGGAAAGATCGCTGTAGATGACCGTATCCTGAGAAAACCCGGAAGATATGAGCCGGACGAATATGAAGAGATGAAGCAGCATGCTGCGCAAGGAGCCCGCATAGTTCATGAGATACTAAAAAACACTGATGACAGCTACTTCCATCAGATAGCCGAAAATGTCGCGCATTACCATCATGAGAGATGGGACGGATCAGGCTATCCCGAAGGACTTACAGGAGATGATATCCCGATCGAAGCACGTATCATGGCCATAGCAGATGTATATGATGCACTGGTCAGCAAGCGAGTCTACAAGGAAAAGATGAGCTTTGAAGAGGCCAATGAGATAATCCTAGACGGCATGGGAACTCAGTTTGACATAAGATTAAGATCATATTATATAAGTGCAAGACCTGAGTTTGAAGAATACTACAGAAACATAGAGGAATAAAAACTAAAAGCCGGCATCTGCCGGCTTTTAACTTCCTTATTTCATTATCAATCTTCCGATGAATATCAGAACACATGCACCAACTACTGAAGTAATGATGCTTCCTAAGATATTGGAAGCCTGAAAACCGATGATGCTGAATAACAGACCACCGACAAATCCGCCTACGATACCAAGGATGATGTTTTTGATCCAGCCGCCTGAACTCTTCATGATATAGCCGGCTATACAGCCTGAGATCGCACCGATTATTAAACTGATTATTATACCCATAATGTTTTCTCCTTAAAGTCTTAAGTTTACTAAACACAGACATTATATCACATTTCTATATGATAGTTCCACCGCCCACTACAACATCACCGTCGTAGAGTACGACAGCCTGGCCCTTTGTTATGGCTCGCTGCGGTTCATCAAATACGACCTTTATTGTATCATCATCGATCTGAGTGACTGTCGCATCAGTTTCTTTATGGCGGTATCTGATCTTTGCCTTTACTCTCATAGGACCTTCTATCCTTGGAACGGATATTAGGTTT